>WFRO01000131.1 GCA_015486475.1 Bacteroidales bacterium | reverse complement strand
TTTTTTCGCCAGATACACAGGGATACGGCCCTGTTCCGCCTGGGGATGGCCTTCCTGCTGACAACAAGGGGCATCCCACAGATCTTCTACGGAACGGAGATCCTCATGAGCAATGTCAAAGACAATGACCATGGTACCATCCGCAGTGACTTCCCGGGAGGATGGCCGGGCGATACCATCAATGCATTCACCGGGAAAAACCTGGAGACCGGCACAAAGAAAATACAGGATGAAATGAAAATGTTGCTGAACTGGAGAAAAAAGGAACCGGTCGTTCAAACCGGCAGGCTCATACATTTTGTACCCAAAAATGGTGTGTATGTATATTTTCGTGTCCTGAAAGGCAAGGCGGTCATGGTCCTTCTCAACAAGAACGCTCACTCCGTTCCTGTGGACCCGGCCAGGTTTGCTGAGATCACAAAAAACTACAGTTCCGGCCGGAACATCTACAACGGGCAGACCGTTCCCGTGGGTAAACCTTTTGAGATCCCTGCCCTGACGCCCATGATACTTGAACTAAAATAAGATCCGTTATGAAAAACAATTATACCAGAAAACACTCCCTGTACAGCTTGTTCCTGCTGGCACTTTCCGTTCTTTTTTTCAACGTGAATGCACAGGTGATCACCACGGATCCCGGGGTTCCTGTGGAAACACAAGCCGTAACGATCTATTTTCACTCGGACAGGGTCTCCGGCGCCCTGGAAAACTACACGGATGATATCTACACCCACACCGGAGTTATCCTCAAAGGCAAAGAGGGATGGCAGAACGTCATCGGCTCCTGGGGAGACAACGATACCCAGCCGAAACTCACCTACCTGGGCAATTACACCTATGAGCTGAAGATCACGCCCGATATCCGCACCTTTTACAGTGTCGGCGCCACGGATACGGTCATTAAGATAGCTTTTGTCTTCCGCAGCGCCAATGCCAAAAAACAAACGGCTGATCTGTTCGTGGATGTTTTTCCCGAAGGGCTCAACGTGAGCATCCTCACTCCTGATGAGCTCTCCATTATTCTCGAACCGGGAGACACCCTGCACATGGAAGCCTCCTCCACCCTGGCTGACAGCACCGCCCTGTTCATCGACGGATCCCGTATCACGGCCACGGACCAAAGCAATCTGACCGTTGATTATAAGGTATCAACCACCGGAGGACACAGGGCTGTCTTCACAGCTTATGGTAACGACAGCACAGCTGCCGATTCCTTTTATTTCTATGTGAGACCGCCCGTGCCGGTGGCAGAATTGCCAGCAGGAATCCAGGACGGCATCAACTACCTCAGCGACACCTCTGTGATCCTGTCCCTTTACGCTCCCAATAAACAGTATGTTTTTCTGATCGGGGATTTCAATGATTGGCAGCCGTGCGACAGCGGGTATCTGAACCGCACCCCGGACGGTTCCCGCTACTGGATACGTATCGATCATCTCACACCCCGGCAGGAGTATGCCTACCAGTATCTGGTCGACGGTACCCTCCGCATCGGGGATCCGTACGCTGACAAAGTGCTGGACCCCTGGAACGATCCCTGGATCCCCATCTGGGTCTATCCGGGGCTGAAACCCTATCCCAAAGACAAAACCCAGGGGATCGTAACGGTGCTGCAGACCGCTCAGGAATCTTATGTATGGAAACATACGGATTTCACACCTCCTGCCAAAGAAGATCTGGTCGTTTACGAACTGTTGGTACGGGATTTTACGGCCCGGCACACTTTCCGCTCCCTGATCGATACGCTGGGCTATCTTGTCCGGCTGGGCGTCAATGCCATCGAGCTGATGCCGTTCAATGAATTCGAAGGCAACGAAAGCTGGGGTTATAACCCCGATTACTATTTTGCTCCGGATAAATATTACGGACCCAAAAACGACCTGAAAGCTTTTATCGATTCCTGTCATGCCAGGGGTATAGCGGTCATTCAGGACATTGTGCTGAACCATGCCATGGGCCAGTGCCCGCTGGTGCAGCTTTACTTCGATCCGGATGCCGGCCAGTGGGGCCAGCCCACGCCTGAAAACCCATGGTTCAATGTCACCTCACCCAATCCCACCTACAGCTGGGGCTATGATTTTAACCATGAAAGTCCTGCCACGAAAAAATTCGTGACCCGCGTAACACGATACTGGATCCATGAATACCACATCGACGGTTACCGTTTCGACTTTACCAAAGGTTTCACGAACACCCCCGGAGACGGCTGGAACTATGACGCTTCACGGATAAGCATCCTCCAAGGATATGCCGACTCCATCCGTAAGGCAAAAGACGATGCTATACTGATCCTCGAGCATTTCACGGAAAACAGCGAGGAGAAAGTGCTGGCCTCCTATGGTCTGCTCCTTTGGGGCAACCTGAACTGCCAGTATGGCCAGGCCTCCATGGGATATGCCACCGGCCCCTGCGGCACCTGGGATTTCAGTGGCATCTCCTGGAAAAACCGGGACTGGACGACCCCCGGCCTGGTAGGTTACATGGAGAGCCACGACGAAGAAAGGAACATGTACAAGAACATTACCTACGGAAATGCTTCCGGCGATTACAACATCAAAGACCTGGCCGTGGCATTAAAACGCATTGAGCTGGATGCGGTCCTTTTCTTTACCGTCCCCGGGCCCAAGATGATCTGGCAGTTCGGTGAGCTGGGATATGACTATTCCATCGAATACAACGGTCGTACCGGCAATAAGCCCATCCGCTGGGATTATTACAATGACCCGCACAGAAGGCGTTTGTATGAGGTCTTTAAGGCGCTGATCCGGCTGAAGGAACAAGAGCCTGCTTTTCGCAGCAATAATTTTGAAATAGTTGCAGATAAAGCCGTCAAGACCCTGACGATCCGGAGCGCGGATATGAACGTCCTGGCGGTAGGGAATTTCGATGTTACTGAAAAAACCACTTCGGTCACCTTCCCGGCTGCCGGAAAATGGTATGAGTTTTTTTCCGGTGATTCCCTCTCCCTGTCAGGTACCAATGCTGAGATATCTTTCGCACCGGGAGAATATCGTCTGTACACCACCAAAAAACTGAACACTCCGGATATACCTTCAGCGGTCCTTTTCACGAAAACATCCGGGCAGGGGTTTACCATCCGGCCCAATCCGGTCGCCGGCGGGACGGTTCATATTTCCCTGGGACCCGCTTTTTCAGGGGAGATCACGGTAGATCTCACAAGCCTGCAGGGCCAGACCATGCTGAGCAGGCAATATGCGGTTTCACCCGGTAAAGATGAGCTCGAACTGACAGTAACGGAACGGATCCCTCCGGGGATCTATCTCCTGACCGTCCGCTCTGCAACAACGGTCCGTACAAAAAAGATCGTTTTTTACTGATCCCGGACAGATATCACAGACTTCTCATGCGGATCTCAACTGTCTTGTTTGCTGGGAGATAATTACATACCAAAGCAATAATTTTTTTTGTTCTAATATAAATTTATACTTTTGCACGATAATTTTTTCAGGGATGTGTGTGAGGAATGTGGAAAGATACAGGATCCCCTTCAAGGGGCTGAAAGAAGGCAGTCACACCTTTGATTTCGAAATCGATCGTTCGTTCTTTGAAAGATTCAGCAGATCCGAGATCGGGGAGAGTGATCTGCATGTGCAGGTCGTCCTTCAAAAGTCCCTGCGACTGCTGACACTCGATTTCATGATCGCAGGAACGGTCAGGGTTCCCTGTGACCGGTGCCTCGACGAGTTCGACCTGCCGGTAGCCTTTCAGGAAACCCTGTACGTCAAATTCGGAGAGAAAAGGCACGAAGAATCTGCCAATGTACTGGTGATCCCGGAAGATGACGCTGTTCTGGAGATCAGTCAATATATATACGAATACACTCATCTGGCCCTGCCCCTGCGGCGGGTCCACCCGGATGATGAACACGGCCACTCCACATGCAATCCCGTAATGCTTAAAAAACTGGAAGAACTTTCAGCAGAGACTGACAACCAAGAGAACCCTATTGACCAACGCTGGTCAGTATTAAGGAATTTTATTAAGAACGTTAATTAGAAAGATCATGGCACATCCAAAACGTAAAACTTCAAAGCAAAGACGTAACAAGCGCAGGACCCATTTTAAAGCTGCCATACCGACAGTTACCACCTGCCCGAACTGCGGGGCTGCCGTACTGTACCATCATGTATGCCCTGAGTGCGGTTATTATCGCGGCAAACAAGCCATCGAGAAGGAAGCTTCGGTTTAAGGTTTTTTTAAAATGATCCGTTTAGGACTGGACGTTATGGGGGGTGATTATGCCCCTGATGCCATTTTGGAGGGGGCTTTTGCAGCCCTGAAGGAACTCCCTGATGACGTCACACTCGTACTGGTGGGCAATGAGTCCGCTATTGAAGATTATCTCAAAAGATGTTCTTCACGGCCTGAAAACATTGAGATCATCCACTCTCCCGAAACCATCGGGATGGGGGATCATCCCACGAAAGCTTTCAGCAAAAAGCCGCAATCCAGTATTGTCATCGGATTCCGGCTGCTTGAAGAAGGGAAGATCGATGCCTTTGCCAGTGCCGGCAATACAGGCGCCATGCTTGTGGGGACCACCATGACCATCCGGACCATCCCCGGCATCATCCGTCCCACCATTGCGGCTACCATCCCAAACATGCACACGGGTCAGACCATTCTGCTGGATGTCGGTCTCACCCCCGATGCCAAGCCGGATGTAATGTACCAGTACGGTATCCTGGGCTCCCTGTATGCCAGGCATGTCTTTAATATAAAAGAGCCCAGGGTCGCCCTCCTGAACATCGGCACGGAACCCTCCAAGGGGAACCTGGCAGCCCGCTCAGCTTTCGAAATGATGAAAGATTCCCGCGACTTTAATTTCGTTGGGAACATTGAAGGAAATAACCTGTTCATTTCTGACACAGCCGATGTGATCGTCTGCGACGGATTCGTGGGGAACATCGTTTTGAAGGAAGGGGAAGCTTTGTATTCCATTGCCAGGACCAGAGGGATCAGGGATGATTTCCTGGAGAAATTCAACTTCGAAAAATACGGAGGAACTCCTGTACTGGGGGTCAACGGCAATGTGATCATCGCCCATGGTATCTCCAATGAGAAAGCCATCAGGACGATGTTGTTGCATACCCTGGAGATCGTAAAAGCAGGACTGACACAAAAGATCATCAAAGCATTTGAATATTAAACTATGGAAAAACTTCGTGCAGCCATAACAGGCGTTCACGCATGGGTACCTGACTACCGCCTCACCAATGATGAGCTGGCTACCATGGTAGACACCACCGATGAATGGATCATGCAGCGTATCGGCATCAAGGAAAGAAGGATCCTGAAAGGAGAGCGCGGATCTTCCTACATGGGAGCCAAAGCCGTGAGAGGATTGCTGGAAAAGACCGGCACCTCCCCCGACGAGGTGGACCTTATCCTGGTCTCCACGATCACACCCGACCGGATCTTCCCGGCCACTTCCAATATCATAGCTGACAAAGTAGGGATAAAACATGCCTGGGGTTTTGATATCAATGCTGCCTGCTCCGGCTTCCTCTTCACCTTGCAGACGGCTGTCGAATATGTCGAATCGGGCAGGTATAAAAAGGTCATTGTGGTGGGGGCCGATAAAATGTCATCCATCACCGATTACACAGACCGTACCACCTGTCCCCTTTTCGGCGATGCGGCGGCAGCCGTGCTCCTGGAACCTACCACCGAAGATGTGGGTATCATTGATCATATCCATCATGTCGATGGCTCGGGGAGAAAATATCTGTACATGAAAGCCGGCGGCTCTGTGCGGCCCCCCTCCATTGAAACCGTGACCAATAAAGAACATTTTGTATATCAGGAAGGGAAAGTTGTGTTCAAATTCGCAGTCTCCCGGATGGCTGATGTGTCTGTGGAGATGATGGAGAAATACAACCTCACCCCCGAAACCCTGAACTGGCTCGTGCCACACCAGGCCAACATGAGGATCATCGAAGCCACGGCCAAAAGAATGGGACTCCCGAAGGAAAAAGTGATGATCAACATCCAGCGGTATGGGAACACCACTTCAGCGACCATCCCTTTGTGCCTTTACGAATGGGAAGATCAGCTGAAGAAGGGGGATAACATTATCCTCGCCGCTTTCGGAGGAGGGTTCACCTGGGGTGCCATTTATCTGAAATGGGCCTATGACGGGGCGAAAAAACAGTAAATTCTCCCCTGCAGCATGAAACGTTTTTTTTATACCTTTACCCCTGATAAATAGCTAAAAAACAACATAAGATGGGAAAATACAACGGCTCTGACAACAATGTGGTTGTTAACTTCATTACAGCCGGGACAGAGATCACCGGAGACCTTATCTCCAACGAAGGGATCCGCATTGAAGGGACTTTGACAGGGAACATCAGCACCAAAGGGAAACTGGTCATCGGAGAAACCGGCAAGGTCAAGGGAGAGATAACCTGCAAAAATGCCGAGATCTTCGGATCCATTGAAGGGAAGATCTCCGTGGCAGAGCTTCTTTCTCTGAGAAAATCCTCCCGCATTAACGGGGATATACTGACCAATAAACTCGCTATTGAACCCGGATCCAAGTTCACGGGAAACTGTAACATGAGCGATGGCACAACCACAACAAGATCAGCCAAACAAGACAAACGATCCGAAAAAGCTGTGGCGGAAGAACCAAAAACAGCTTAGGAATTACGCAAAATATTCCGGCATTGCCATCGAAATGGGCGTGATCATCTTTGCCGGAGCGTTCGGAGGCATGAAACTGGACCAGAAGCTTGATCTTTCTTTCCCTGTTTTCACCCTGCTTCTGAGCATCATAGCCCTGATACTGGCGATCTACCTCGCTATCAGGGATTTTCTCAAAATGAACCCATGAGTGCACCTGCCCGGACCCTGCTTATCCGTCTCTCTGTCATTACCCTGCTGTTTGGAGCAGCCGGTTATTATATGAAACATTCTTCTCTTTCGGCTTATTACCTCCCGGCATTCCCCCTGCTCCTGTTGATCTTTGTGGTCATTTACTTTGCATTCTCTGCATTACTCCTCCCCCAAAAACCCCTTCCTCCGAAGTTGTTCATCAATCGTTTCATTCTGCTTACAGGCTTAAAGTTCCTGTTTCTTCTTTTTGTGATCATCGCCTGGCTTCTTCTTAAAAGAGATAACGCCGTGATCTTTCTGGGTTATGTACTGGTACTCTACCTTGTTTTTTCCATCGTTGCCTATTCTTCGATCCTTTCATGGAAAAATTATGACAATTGAAAAACATTAGCATAAAGGATATGGTTTTTTTTTTATTTTTGCTCATTGCCATTAAAGTCCACACACTGTGAAGCAGATCAAACAAATTCTGTTGTTGCTGGTACTGGCAGGAGTATTCACGCTCTCTCTTACTTCTGCTATTGAACCAAAAGATGACTCTTCCGCCAGCGCAGAAGAAAAATCTGCAACCGAAAGCAAAAAAACCCCGGGACATTTTGACGCTGAGGAGATGATCATGGGGCATGTCCTGGATTCTTATGAATGGCACCTGCTTACCGTAAACGGCAAACACATCAGCGTTCCGCTCCCAGTCATCCTTTACAGCAAGGATAAAGGACTGAATATTTTCATGAGTTCAAAGTTTCACCACGGTCATGAGTCATACAAAGGATTCCGGATCGCAGAAGAGGGGAAGTATACAGGTAAGATCGTGGAGGTCACGGACGATGGGAAGGAAATACGCCCGCTGGACCTCTCCCTGACAAAAACGGCCGTTGCACTTATCTTCAGCGTGATCCTCATGCTATGGCTTTTCATTTCCGTCGCCAACAGCTACAAGAAGAGAAAAGGCCAGGCTCCTCATGGCCTGCAGAACTTTATGGAACCCATGATCATCTTTATACGGGATGAGGTGGCTGAATCATCCATCGGGGAAAAGTATGAAAAATATCTCCCTTACCTCCTCACACTTTTTTTCTTCATTTTTTTCAACAATGTGCTGGGGCTTATCCCGATCATCCCTGCCGGGGCTAATGTTACCGGCAACATTGCCATTCCCATCGTCATGGCCCTTTTTACTTTCACCATCGTGGTGGTCAGCGCCAAAAAATATTTCTGGCTCGATATCTTCAGTCCCCCGGGGGTCCCCTGGTGGCTGAAATTTCCGATCCCTCTGATCCCTGTCATTGAGTTCTCCAGTCTTTTCATCAAGCATATCGTGCTGGTGATCCGACTCTTTGCGAACATTGTGGCCGGACATATCGTGGCGCTGGGGTTCTTTGCCCTGATCTTCATCTTCGGGGAGATGAGCCTCCTCGCAGGATACGGGATCTCCGTAATAACCATTGCTTTTACGGTTTTTCTGACCCTGCTTGAATTACTGGTTGCTTTTATTCAGGCTTATGTTTTCACCCTTTTGTCGGCCCTTTATATAGGGATGGCAATTGAAGAAGAACATTAGCCCTTTCTTTTTATATATTTTAACTTAATTTTTACGCTTATGTTAACTTTAATGATTTTGCTACAGGCAGCAGCCGGCTCCACCCTCGGGATCATGGGTGCCGGCATGGGAGCAGGCTTTGCCGCCATCGGTGCCGGTATTGGTATCGGCCAGATCGGCGGGAAAGCAATGGAGGCTATCAGTCGTCAGCCGGAGGCCGTGGGGGACATCCGTTCCAACATGATCATCTCGGCAGCCCTGATCGAAGGGGTGGCTTTCTTCGCCATTGTGATCTGTCTGCTCATCCTGTTTGCCTGATGAACAACGCATTGCAGTCCCGCGATTGGCCGGACTGCAATGCTTTCCCCGGAAAAACTGAACAAAAAAACATATCACCATGGAACTAGTAACTCCTGAAGCCGGATTGTTATTCTGGATGCTTCTTTCCTTTACGATCGTTCTCATTATCCTGAAGAAATTCGCCTGGAAGCCTATCCTCAATTCGCTCAAAGAACGCGAGGATTCCATCGCAGACGCCCTGCAATCGGCCGAAAAAGCCAAGGAAGAAATGAAAAAGCTCAAGGCCGACAATGAAGCGGTTATCCGCCAGGCCAAAGCCGAGCGGGAAAAGATCCTTCAGGAAGCCCGTGAGATCAAGATCAAGATCGTGGACCAGGCCAAAGAAGAGGCCTCCCAGGAAGCCAACAAGATGATCGAGATGGCCCGGGTGAACATCCGTAACGAAGAAGCCAAGGCCCTTGAACAGATCAAAACACAGGTGGCAGAGCTGTCTGTGGATATCGCCGGCAAAATACTGCGCGAAAAACTGGCAGACAGCAAAGAACAAAAAAAACTGGTCGAAAAATACCTGAAAGATATTCAGCTAAACTGATCCACCTGTTATTATGAACACCAGCAAAATATCCGTCAGGTACGCCAAAGCTCTTTTCCTCGCAGCCAAAGATGCAGGAACCCTGGAAAACACTTTCCGGGATGCTACCCTCATCGGGGAAGTTCTGCACGAAGTGCCGGAATTCCGGACAACCTTTGGCAACCCGGTAATGAGAGAAAAAGAAAAACGCAAACTTCTGGATAATACCTTCGGAAAATATCTTGAAGACCTTACCATTAAATTCCTGGATCTTCTCACGGAAAACAACCGTCTGATCTTTCTCCCCGATATGATGAGGGATTTTATCGACCTCTACAAAAAAGAACTGGGGATCTCTTATGCGGAACTGACCACAGCGGTCAGGGTCGATGAGAAGATCAGGGATAAGATCAAAGAAAACCTGGAAGCTTACCTGAAAGAAAAAGTGCACCTCAAGGCAACCACAGATCCAACCATCATAGGAGGCTTTATTTTACGCATTGAGGACCTGCAGTTTGATGCCAGTGTTGCTTCGGAACTCAAAAGGTTCAAAAAAGAACTGATCAGCAGAAATTAAAAGTATTGAAATAAAAACAGATCGCTATGGCTACAATCAAACCCAGTGAAGTATCCAAAATATTAAAAGAACAACTGGAAGGAATACAGTCCCATGTGGAGATGGAAGAGGTAGGGACGGTTCTTGAGATCGGGGACGGTATCGCCCGCCTGTACGGATTATCCAATGTGGAAGCCAATGAACTTATCGAGTTTGACAACGGGGTCCGCGGCATTGTGATGAACCTGGAAGAAGACAATGTGGGTGTTGTGTTGCTGGGTCCTTCGGAAGGGATCCGCGAAGGGGACCAGGTAAAAAGGCTACACCGTATCTCTTCCATCATGGTCGGAAAGCCTTTGCTGGGCCGTGTCATCAATCCCCTGGGTGAGCCTCTCGACGGGAAAGGCCCCATCGAAGGGGAGTTGTACGAACTGCCTTTTGAACGCAAAGCCCCCGGGGTTATCTTCCGCCAGCCGGTGAATGAGCCGGTGCAGACCGGTATCAAAGCCATTGATTCCATGATCCCCATCGGACGCGGGCAGCGGGAGCTGATCATCGGCGACCGGCAGACCGGAAAGACCGCCATTGCCATTGACACCATCATCAACCAGCGGCAGAACTACCTCGACGGGAAACCCCTGTATTGCATTTATGTGGCCTCCGGTCAGAAAGACTCGACAGTTGCCAACATCGCCAAAACACTCGAGGATAACGGCGCCATGGACTATACGGTGATCGTCTCGGCCACCGCTTCCGATCCGGCAGCCCTGCAGTTCTATGCCCCCTTTGCCGGCGCAGCTATCGGAGAATTTTTCCGCGACACCGGCCAACATGCCCTCATCATCTATGACGACCTTTCCAAACAGGCCGTATCCTACCGTGAGGTCTCCCTGCTGCTGCGCCGTCCTCCGGGACGCGAAGCGTACCCCGGCGACGTCTTTTATCTCCATTCGCGTCTGCTGGAAAGAGCGGCCAAGATCATCGAATCGGACGAGATCGCTGCCCAGATGAACGACCTCCCGAAAAACCTCAAAAAACTTGTAAAAGGAGGAGGCTCCCTGACTGCTCTGCCCATCATCGAAACACAGGCGGGTGATGTATCTGCTTATATCCCCACCAACGTGATCTCCATCACCGATGGTCAGATCTTCCTCGAATCCGATCTTTTCAACTCGGGAGTACGTCCCGCCATCAACGTGGGGATCTCCGTCAGCCGTGTGGGTGGAGCTGCCCAGATCAAAGCCATGAAGAAAGTGGCAGGGACACTGAAACTCGACCAGGCACAGTACCGCGAGCTGGAAGCTTTCTCCAAATTCGGCTCCGACCTCGATGCCACTACCATGGCCGTCCTCAACAAAGGAGCCAGGAACGTAGAGATCCTGAAACAGAAACAGTACTCCCCCATGCCCGTCGAGAAACAGATCGCCATCATCTTTGCCGGAACCCGTGGCCTGCTGCATGATGTGCCGGTGGACAAGGTAAGGGAATTCGAATCTGACTATCTGGAATTCCTGGAGGTAAAACATAAGGATATCCTGGCCACATTGCGGGAAGGCAAATTTCCCGATGAGCTGGAAGAAAAACTGAAAAAGATCGTCCTGGACTTAGCTTCAAAATACAAAAAAGAATAATTCACCCCTTCCTTTATGGCAGCACTGAAAGAAATACGTACCCGCATTGCCAGTGTCAAGTCGACCCGGCAGATCACCCAGGCCATGAAGATGGTGGCAGCGGCCAAGCTGCGTAAAAGCCAGGGCAAGATCATCTCCCTGCGCCCCTATGCCAATAAAATGTCAGAGGTCATGGCCAGTATCCGCAAAGGGCTGGAGAATGATGTGGAAATACCCCTCATGGAAGACCGCCCGCCGGAGAAAGTGCTGATCATCCTGGTCACCTCCAACCGCGGGCTTTGCGGGGCGTTCAACGCCAATGCCATCAACCAGGCCCTGCAGGTGGCCACCACCGGATATGCAGAACAATGGAAGAAAAAACAGGTCTCTTTCTTTGCCATCGGGAAACGGGGCGCCGATTTTCTGGCATCCAAAGGATATCCTCTGGCAGGAACCAACAATGAGATCTTTGACAAGCTCACCTTTGCCAATGTCACGGAACTGGAAGAGAGCTTTGTGCAAATGTTCCTCTCCAAAAAATATGACCGCATCGACTTCGTCTACAACCGTTTCAAGAATGCGGCCGTCCATCTGCTGACCCACGAAACTTTCCTGCCGGTGAGCGAACCTGAAGAGAAAGAGGAAACACCGTCCCCAAAAGAAAAAAACGTCGCAGATTATATCTTTGAGCCGGATAAGGACTCCCTGCTGGGCGAACTGGTCCCGAAAAGCCTGAGGATACAGTTCTTCAAGGTACTGCTCGATTCTTTCACGGCCGAGCATGGCGCCAGGATGACCGCCATGCATCAGGCCACGGACAATGCAAACGAAATGATACGTGAACTCACCCTGCACTATAACAAGGCCCGCCAGGCAGCCATCACCAGAGAAATACTTGATATTGTCGGCGGGGCCGAAGCATTGAAATAAAACAAGGAGAAAAGCAGACGACAGATATGTACACCTTCGATGAATTGTCAGAACGCGTAAACGGGATCATCCGTGAGCTGGATATCCCGGAAAGTCCTGACGAGCTGTACGAGCCGATACGGTATATTCTCAGTATGGGGGGGAAACGCATACGGCCCGTCCTGGCGCTGATGTCTGCCAACCTCTTCAAAGATGAGATCGAAGATGCGCTGCCCCCGGCGATCAGCATCGAGCTTTTTCACAACTTCACGCTCATCCATGACGACATCATGGACCATGCCCCGGTGCGGCGTAACTTTCCCACCGTTCATACCAAATGGAACACGAACATCGGCATACTCTCCGGTGATGCCCTGAACATATATGCTTACGGCCATCTGCTGAAGTCCAGAAAAGATAAGCTGTTCCGGCTCCTGGAGATCTTCAACGAGACGGCGCTGGAGGTGTGCGAAGGACAACAACTGGATATGAACTTTGAAACCGCCCGGGAGATCACCATGGAAGAATACCTCCGGATGATCCGCCTGAAAACGGCGGTCCTGCTGGCAGGTGCCATGAAGATAGGAGCCCTTGTGTCCGATGCTACCGAAGAACAGATCCGGCACGCCTACAACTGCGGGATGAGCCTGGGCATGGCTTTCCAGATCCAGGATGATTACCTCGACACTTATGGCGACGCCGATGTTTTCGGCAAAACCATCGGAGGGGATATCCTGAGTAACAAAAAAACTTTCCTCCTGGTACATGCCCTGGAAGTATTGCCTCCCGATCTGAAAAAAGAGCTGTTCATCGAAATGGACGATCCTGACCCGGACAAGGAAAAAAAGATCTCATCCATACGTGAACTTTTCAATAAAGCCCGGCTGCCGGAAGTATCCAGAGAAAAGATGCTTTCTTACTATGAAGAAGGAATGAAAGAGCTGAAGCTCACCGGAGTGCCTTCCGGCAGGAGGGTGATCATAGAAGAGCTGGCAGAAAAACTGGTTTCCAGAACAAAATAACTTCACATTGTCAAACAATAATGCACAGATAAATGGCTAAAGTAAACAAAGGAATCGTCACACAGATCATCGGTCCCGTAGTGGACGTCAGTTTTGAGGAAGAAGGCTCGTTCCTTCCCAACATCTATGATGCCCTGGAGATCAAACGGCCCGATGGTTCTACTCTCATTCTCGAGGTGGAACAGGAGATCGGAGAAAAAACGGTGCGTACCATCGCCATGGATTCCACCGACGGTCTTCGCCGCGGCCTGGAAGT
>WFRO01000130.1 GCA_015486475.1 Bacteroidales bacterium | reverse complement strand
CCGGTATTCAACCTGCCAGATACGCGCTGCAGGCGGCGCCTCGCGGCGCAGATCCTCCAGGAACTGCTCCATGCGCTCCGTACCATTCATACGCACCACGATCCTGACCCCCTCCACACCGTTCTCCACCGTCCCCGCCAGACCCATACGTGTAGCCAGCCGGTACACAAAGGGCCGGAAACCGACCCCCTGCACCAGGCCCCGGATGCGTATCTCGTATGTGGGTGTATCAGTCATAAGGAGGGACAAGGCATGCCTTGTCCGTACGATATTATTGGTTTAAAGTTTTAAGTCATTCAAGCTTCAAGTCCCGCAACTCTTAGGATGCCGCGAGCGAGCACACTCGAAAATGAAATTTTCGGTGTCTTCGATCCTTTAGAGTTGCGAGCCCGTCCGACCGGGTCATCCGGGCGGGGATGCTCGCAAATGCCGGCATTTGCGGCACTTCGAACTTCCTCTTCCCGCTGCTAATTTAACATGTTTTTGTGACCTTTTTCATAACATATCTCATTATTCTGCAAAAATCAGGACCCCTCTCAATTTCTCCGGACAGGATCGCAATTTAAAATAATTTTAAATTAACAGGGGCTGGATAAAATCATTTGCAAAAATCAAAAACCCTCTTATATTTGTTGTGAATGTTTTAACATTACAACTTTCACATTACTCCGGATTCCAGGTACAGTCAGTAAAACAGATCATACATGGACACAAAATGGATCGAAAAAACGGTAGACAGGTACGGCAGGGATAAAACCCGGCTGATGGACATACTGATCGAAATGCAACAGGAAAAGGGGTACATCCCTTCTGACACATTGCCTGTGATCGCACGGCTGACCGGCATCTCACAGGCGTGGGTGGAACAAACCGTAAGTTTTTATCATTTTTTCAGACGCGAACCGTCGGGCAGGTATGCGGTTTTCCTTAACAATAGTGTGGTGGCCAACATGATGGGCCGTGAAAAGGTAGCCCGGGCCTTTGAGGAAGAGACAGGATGCCGTTTCGGGGAAGTGAGTGAAGACGGGCTGATCGGTCTGTTCGACACCTCCTGTATCGGCATGAGCGATCAGGAGCCGGCAGCTCTCATCAACGGGAAAGTTTTCACCCGTCTGACCCCTTTCCGTGTCCGGGAGATCGTCCGGAATATGCGGGCAGGCAAGCCGGTGGAGGAGCTGAGCACATCGGGATACGGGGGAGGCAGCAATGCCCTGCCCCTGATCCGTGCGGAGGTGCGTAACAACATTCAGCGCAAGGGCCTCCTGCTGGAAGAAAACTATGAAACGGGTACTGTATTACGGGAGAAACTCCGGCTGCTGACGCCTGAAGAAGTGATCTGGGAGGTGAAGCTCTCGGAACTGCGCGGACGGGGCGGAGCCGGCTTTCCCACAGGTCTCAAATGGGAGTTTTGCCGCCGCGCCAAAGGAGAAAAAAAATACATCTTCTGCAACGCCGACGAGGGCGAACCCGGCACGTTCAAAGACCGCGTGCTGCTCACCGAATACCCCGGGCTGGTCTTCGAAGGTATGACGCTGGCAGCCTATGCCGTGGGCGCTTCGGAGGGGATCCTCTACATCCGGTACGAATACAAATACCTGGAGAGATACCTCAACCATGTGCTGGAGGAGATGCGCAAAAAAAACCTGCTGGGAAAAAACATCGCCGGTATCGAAGGATTCGATTTCGACATCCGTCTGCAATACGGCGCCGGGGCTTATGTCTGCGGCGAAGAGTCGGCCCTGCTCGAATCGGCCGAAGGGAAACGCGGCGAGCCCCGTTTCAAGCCTCCTTTCCCGGTGGAGAAAGGATACCTCGGCCGTCCTACCATCATCAACAATGTGGAGACCCTCTGCTCGGCGGTCAAGATCCTCTATTTCGGTAGCGAATGGTACCGCACAATGGGCACCGAGGACTCGAGGGGCACCAAGGTACTGAGCATCTCCGGCGATTGCCGTTATCCAGGCATCTACGAGCTGGAATGGGGTTATACGGTCAACGACATCCTCGACATGGCAGGCGCCGACGAGGTGCAGGCCGTACAGGTGGGAGGACCCTCCGGCACGCTCATCAGCCCGGAAGAGTTCAGCAGGATCATCTGCTACAAGGATCTCGCCACCGGCGGATCGTTCATCATCTTCAACAACCACAGGGACATCCTCCGCGATGTGGTGCACAACTTCATGGAGTTTTTCATTGATGAGTCGTGCGGCTCCTGTGTCCCCTGCCGCAACATGCCGTGGCTGCTGAAACAGAAGCTGGAAAAGATCCTCAATGGCCATGGCGTATGGAAAGACCTGGAAGACCTGGAGAAATGGCCGGCGATCATGAAGATCAACCGCTGCGGACTGGGCCAGACGGCTGCCAATCCGGTCATCACCAGCCTCCGCAACTTCAGGGCACTCTATGAGGAGAAGATACAAAAAGGGAGATCCTTCGACGAAGGGTTCGACCTGGAAAAGGCCGTGGAAGAGTCCTGCGAGGTCGTCGGCAGGATCCCTTTAATTTAAAAAATCACACACCATGAACGAATTCATAACGATCACGATCGACGATCAGGAGATCAAAGCCCGGCCGGGCGAATACATCGTAGCTGCAGCCCGCCGCAACGGCATCTACATCCCCACCCTCTGCAACATGCCGGGGGTGCATCCAGCCGGCTCCTGCCGTATCTGCACGGTCTATGTCAACGGCCGGCCCATGACCTCCTGCACCACGCCGGTGGCCGAGGGTATGGAGATCGAGACCCGCTCCTCCGACCTGGAGGACTTCCGGCGCTCGGTGGTGGAACTGCTGTTCATCGAAGGCAATCATTTCTGTCCCGCCTGTGAGAAAAGCGGTAACTGCGAGCTGCAGGCCCTGGGATACCGGCTGGAGATGATGGCTCCCCGTTATCCCTACCAGTTCCCGGAAAGGGACATCGACGCCTCCTGGCCTAAACTGATCAAGGACCACAACCGCTGTGTGCTCTGCAAACGCTGCATACGCACCATCCTCGACGAAGAAGGGCATCACATCTTTGCCTTCCGCTACCGCGGTCATAACCTGCAGATCACCATCGACCCCGAATACGGGAAAAACCTTACCGACGAGCTGGCTGAGAAAGCCGCTAAAAATTGCCCTGTGGGGTCCCTCCTCTACCGTGGTAAACATGGTTTTGAGACTCCCATAGGCCAACGGAAATATGACAAGGAGCCCATCGGCAGTGATGTAGAGAAACTTAAAAAAGTAAAGGTATCATGAGAAAGAAGATCATAGCCACGACATCGCTGGCCGGCTGCTTCGGCTGCCACATGTCGTTCCTGGATATCGACGAAAGGATCCTCGACCTGATCGAGCTGGTGGAATTCGACAAATCGCCTATCGACGACATCAAGAAGTTCACCCGCGAATGCGACATAGGTCTCATCGAAGGAGGGGTGTGCAACAGCGAGAACGTGGAGGTGCTCAAAGAGTTCCGCAGGCACTGCAAGGTGCTGGTCTCTTTTGGCGAATGTGCTATCATGGGCGGGCTGCCGGCCCTGCGCAACACGGTACCCATCCGCGAATGTTTCGAGGAAGCCTACCTCCATGGTCCTTCTGTCGAAGAGGCCAACGAGGAGATGATCCTGCCCAACGACGAAGAGTTGCCCATGATCCTGGACAAGGTGTACCCCTGCCATGAGGTGGTCAAAATAGACTATTTTCTCCCGGGCTGTCCCCCGCGGGCCGACCTGATCTGGAACACCCTCTATGCTCTGGTTACGGGCGAAGAAGTGAAGATACCTTACGAAGTCATCAAATACGATTAAACACGAAGAGAACCATGCCGAAAAAGATCACCATAGAGCCGGTCACCCGTGTCGAAGGACACGGCAAGGTGACCATCCATCTGGACGATAACATGAATGTGGTGCAGAGCCGTCTGCACATCGTGGAGTTTCGCGGTTTCGAGCGTTTTGTACAGGGACGGCCCTACTGGGAGGCGCCGGTGCTGGTGCAGCGTCTCTGCGGTATCTGTCCCGTCTCCCACCATCTCGCAGCCGCCAAGGCCATAGATATGCTCGTGGGCGCCGG
>WFRO01000129.1 GCA_015486475.1 Bacteroidales bacterium | reverse complement strand
GGCCCGCTGCTGGCCCGCACCGGCACGGGTTTTATCCCCCGCCCCGGCGGCGACAAGATCGGCCGCCGCCGTCTGGATACCCACCTGAAAGGCTTTGAGATGCTGGGCGCCTCCTTCCGCTATGTGGAGGAACAGCAAGCCTTTGCCCTGGAGACACAGGGCCTCCGCGGCACCTACATGCTGCTCGATGAGGCCTCGGTCACCGGCACGGCCAACCTGATCATGGCCGCCGTGCTGGCCGAAGGGAAAACCACGATCTTCAACGCCGCCTGCGAACCTTACATACAACAGCTGTGCCGCATGCTCACCACCATGGGCGCACGCATAGAAGGCATCGGATCCAACCTGCTGCACATCGAGGGAGTGACCTCCCTGCAGGGCTGCAGCCACACCATCCTCCCGGATATGATCGAGACAGGCAGCTTCATAGGCATGGCGGCCATGACAGGCTCGGCACTGCGCATACACAACGTCTCCTTCGACCACCTGGGCCTCATCCCCCTGGCCTTCCGCCGGCTGGGGATCACCCTCGAAAAAGAAGGGGATGATATTCTCGTCCCGGCACAGGAACATTATGAGATAGAGAATTTCCTCGACGGCTCCATCATGACCCTCGCCGATGGCATCTGGCCCGCCCTCACTCCCGACCTGCTGAGCGTCTTCCTCGTCACGGCCACGCAGGCCCGCGGCAGCGTGCTCATCCACCAGCGCCTCTTCGAGAGCCGCCTTTTCTTCGTGGATAAGCTCATCGATATGGGCGCACGCATCATCCTTTGTGACCCCCATCGTGCCACCGTTATCGGCATCGACAAGGAATATCCCCTGCGTGGCACCGTCATGACCTCCCCCGACATACGGGCCGGCGTGGCCCTGCTGATAGCAGCCCTCTCGGCCGAAGGCATCAGCACCATCCACAACATCGAACAGATAGACCGGGGCTATGAGCACATCGACAAACGCCTCAATGCCCTGGGAGCGGAAATAGAGAGAATATGATAAAGCGATGAGGCGATGAAGCGAAGAGGCGATAAGAGGAACGCTCTGCGACCTTCACGCTTCCCTGCGATCTTTGCAAGAAGTAGAGACGCCCGATCGGGCGTCTCTACAGTTTCTGTCAAATTGTCAAACCCTGACCGATTGGCAAGTATTTTGTATGAAGACACTGACATTTTAAAAATTTCAGGACAATGGCGGACAAAAAGAAAGAAACACAGGAAGAAAAGGAGAACAAAAAAAGCATGGAACATACTGAACATAAGCACAGCGAAGAGCACGAAAAAAAAGAAAAGAAAAGCCATCCCTCTTACAAGTCAAAATACGAGGAGCTGGAAAAGGATTACAAGGAACTGCACGAGCGTTATCTGAGGCTCTCGGCCGAATTTGACAATTTCAGGAAAAGGACACTGAAGGAAAAAGCCGACCTCTCCAAATACGGAGGGGAGCAGGTGCTGCTCTCACTCCTGCCCGTAGTGGATGATTTCGACAGGGCCATGGCTTCCATGCCGGAGCATGAGGAGTGTGCCAGCTACATCGAAGGGATCACCCTCATCTACAACAAGCTGCTGGATTTCCTCAGGCAGAACGGCGTGACAGAGATGGAAGCATTGCACCAGGAATTCGATCCCGACCTGCATGATGCCCTGACCAAGATCCCGGCACCCGAAGAGGACCTGAAAGGGAAAGTTGTGGAGGTCCTGCAGAAAGGATATTACCTGAAAGAGAAGGTCCTCCGTCACGCCAAAGTGGTGGTGGGAGAATAGATCCCGGGGATCAAGCCCGGACAGATACAGGGGGTCACAGATACTTAACTTCCTGTAACATGATTTGTAATAAATATTTGGAATATTGGGTATCTTTGCAAGTTCATTGAACCCTGTTGTCCCTAATTGCCTGAAGTATGTCCAAAAGAGACTATTATGTTATCCTTGGTGTTTCCAAAAGCGCCACCCAGGAAGAGATCAAGAAAGCTTACCGCCAGCAGGCGCTGAAATACCATCCCGACAAGAACCCGGGAGACCCGGAGGCAGAGGAGCGGTTCAAGGAAGCTGCCGAGGCTTATGAGGTGCTGAGCGATCCGGAGAAAAGAAGCAGGTATGACCGTTTTGGCCATGCCGGTGTGGGAGGTGCTTCGTCGGGCTTTGGTGGAGGAATGAACATCGAGGATATCTTTGAACATTTCGGGGATATTTTCGGAGGATTTGGCTTTGGCGGTTTCAGCGGCGGCCGGGGTGGCGGATCGCACAGCCGTGGCTCCAACATACGCGTCCGGGTGAAGCTGAACCTGCAGGAGATCGCCCACGGAGCGAAGAAAAAGATAAAGATCACCAAGGACATCCCCTGTGAGGCCTGCCACGGCACAGGGGCCAAAGACGGCAGCGCTTACCACACCTGCCCCACCTGCCACGGCCGCGGCGAGGTGACACACATCACCAACACTTTCCTGGGCAGGATGCAGACCACCTCCGTCTGTCCCACCTGCCACGGCCAGGGACGTATCATCAGCGAGAAATGTCCCGTATGTCACGGGGAAGGCGTGGTGAAAGGCGAAGAGATCATCGAGATCAACATTCCCGCAGGGGTCGAGGACGGCATGCAGCTGTCACTCAACTCGCGCGGTAACGCAGCACGGCGCGGCGGCCTCAAAGGCGATCTCATCGTGTTGATCGAAGAGGAGAAACACCCCGACCTGATACGCGACGGCAAGAACCTGATCTATCCCCTCTATATCAGCATCCCCCAGGCAGCCCTCGGCACACACGCGGAGGTACCCTCCGTCGACGGGAAGATAAAGGTCAGGATCGACCCCGGCACCCAACCCGGGAAGATCCTCCGCATCCGTGGAAAAGGACTGCCTGACATTCATGGCTATGGCAGGGGCGACCTGCTCATCTACGTGAATGTATGGATCCCCAAAAACCTGTCCCGCGAAGAGAAAAGGATCCTGGAAAAACTGGACCAGTCGGAAGAGTTCCAACCCAAACCACCCAAACACGACAAAAGCTTCTTTGAACGGGTGAAGAATTTCTTTGAATAACCATCACGGTCACCGAAAAAACTGCTTATGACACTTTTTCAAGCCAGTGAGATCGTCAAAAATTACGCCAACCACAGGGCGCTGGACCATGTGACCATCTCCGTACCGGAAAAAAGCATCTACGGCCTGCTGGGCCCCAACGGGGCGGGCAAGACCACCCTGATACGCATCATCAACCAGATCACCGCCCCCGACGAAGGATCGCTCACCTTCCTGGGACGGCCCATGCGCGAAGAGGATGTGCACCAGATCGGCTACCTGCCCGAAGAAAGAGGTCTCTACAAGAAAATGAAAGTGGGCGAACAGGCCCTTTATCTGGCACAGCTCAAAGGCCTCTCCCGGCAGGAAGCCCTGAAACGGCTGAAGGTATGGTTTGAAAAATTCGAGATACAGGACTGGTGGAACAAAAAGGTGGAGGAACTCTCCAAAGGGATGCAGCAGAAGGTACAGTTCATCGTGACGGTGATCCACAAACCCCGCCTCCTCATCTTCGACGAGCCTTTCACCGGCTTCGACCCCATCAACACGCGTATGCTCAAAGAGGAGATCCTCAACCTCCGCAAAGAAGGCGCTACGATCATCTTCTCTACCCACGACATGGCCTCGGTGGAGGAGCTGTGCGACCACATCACCCTGATCAACCGCTCCCGGACGCTCCTCGAAGGGCCCATACAGGAGATCCGGGAGAAATATGCCGGCAACGAATATGAGCTGCGGTTCGAAGGGGATGTCAACCTGCTGACAGCCACCCTGAACTCCCGCTTCAGCATCCTCGAACATACCAAAGAAGGGAATGTGAGCGTCCTGAAGATCAAGCTGAATGACCGGGGCACTCCCAACGACGCGGTGAGGATCCTGCTGGACGCGGGGAAGATCCTCTCTTTCAACAAGCTGACCCCCGGCATGAACGAGATCTTCATACGCGTGGTGAGCGAAGCCGGAGAAAAAGAAGCTGCAGAAACCCTCACAGAAACCACCCAAAACTGATCCTCCCATGAGCAAGACAGGACTGATCATTCGCCGTGAATATATGACCCGCGTCAGGAAAAAGTCTTTCATCATCCTGACCCTGCTCACCCCCGTTTTTATGGCAGCCATGTTCGTCATCCCTGTACTCATCATGTCGTCGAAGGACAAGGAGGTGAAACGCATCGCAGTCGTAGAGGAGGGAGGATCCCTTTTCAAAGGGAAGATCCATTCGACCAAATACCTCAAATTCGAGTATCTGGACAACATGCCCCTGGACACCCTGAAAAAGGAGTTTGACCAGCTTGGCTACTATGCCATCCTGTACATCTCCCCCAAACTGACCTACATCCCCTCGGCCGCCCGGCTGATCTCGCGCAAACAGCCTTCGCTCGACGTGGTCACCTACATCCAGGATGCCCTGAAAAAGGAGATCGAGCGCGAAAAGCTGCTGTCCTATCACATCCAGAACCTGGACAAGATCCTCAAGGAGGTGGAGACGGACGTCAAACTGCAGACAATACAGATCAGCGCCACCGGGGAGGAGAAAAGGACCAGTACCGGCATCGCCATGGGCATCGCTTATGTCGGCGGCCTCCTGATCTACATGCTCACCTTCATGTTCGGCGCAATGGTAATGCGCGGTGTCATCGAGGAGAAGACCAACCGCATCGTGGAAGTGCTCATCTCTTCTGTCAGGCCTATGCAGCTGATGATGGGCAAGATCATCGGCATCGCCCTGGTAGGCCTGACACAATTCTTCCTGTGGATCGCTCTCACCCTGGCCATCGTCACCGCTGTGACAGGCGTGCTCATGCACGGTCCGGACCAGGGAAAGAAGATCGCGCCGGCAAGCTTTTTCTCTGCCGGCAACCCCCAGAGCAACCCCCTGCAGGAGAACACGATCTCCATGGAGGATCTCTCGCAGGGAGAGCAGCTGCTCACAGCCCTCCGGTCGGTCAACTGGCCTCTCATCCTGGGATCCTTTCTCATCTTTTTCCTCGGAGGATACCTGCTCTATGCTTCCATGTTCGCCGCGGTGGGGGCAGCCGTCGACAGTGAGACCGACACGCAGCAGTTCATGATGCCCATCACCATCCCCCTGCTCATCGCCCTGTTCATCGCCATGGGCGCTTTCCAGAACCCCGACAGCCCCGTGGCTTTCTGGGGCTCCCTCATCCCCTACACCTCACCGGTGGTGATGATGGCCCGCCTGCCTTTCGGTGTGCCCCTCTGGGAACTGATCCTCTCCATCGTTCTCCTTTTCCTCACTTTCCTGGGTACGGTATGGTTCGCCGCACGCATTTACCGTACCGGCATCCTGATGTACGGCAAGAAACCTTCGTGGAAAGAGCTGTGGAAATGGATCCGGTATAAGAGTTTCTGATGTGCACAGGATATCCTCTTCCACCCCGCCTGTTATGAAAAAAGATAAGATCGCTGTCATCGACCTGGGGACCAACACTTTCAATCTGCTCATAGCGGATACGGAACCCGGCAGGATGCAGGAAGTGCATTTTGAGAAGATCCCGGTAAAGCTGGGCAAAGGAGGGATCCGCCGGGGTACGATCCTGCCGGAAGCACAGCAGCGGGCCCTGGAAGCGCTCAGGCATTACAGGCAGGTCTGCCACGATCACGGGGTACAGGAGATCCTGGCTTTCGGTACGGCCGCCCTGCGGGGCGCCGGCAATGCCGGGACATTCGTCGAAAAGGTCAGGAAAGAGACCGGCATAGACATACAGATCATTTCAGGGGAGGAAGAGGCTTCCCTGATCTATACGGGTGTCATCCACAGCCTTCACCCTGCAGGGAATTTCCTGATCATGGACATCGGGGGAGGGAGCGTCGAGTTTATCCTGGCCTCCCGCAGCGAAGGCGTTCTGTGGAAACACAGCTATCCCCTGGGCGTCGCCCGCATCATTGAGGAATTTGATCTTTCCGACCCCGTGACAGACCGGGATATCCACACCCTGGAGGATCACCTGGACCGTAACCTGCAGGAGCTCTGGCACGAGACTTCCCTGCATCATCCGCTCCTGCTGGCGGGAGCCGCTGGTACCTTCGACACCCTGAGAGCGCTGGCTGCAGGCCGCGGTCTTCTCCCGGAAACCGGAGAGCCCTGGCAGGAGATCCCCCTGCCCGTATACCAGAACGTTCACAAGGCATTGCTTCGCTCGGATGCGGAAACACGCAGAAAAATGAAGGGTATGGAACCCTTCCGGGTGGAAATGATTGTTCCGGCATCTGTTTTTGTTAACTTTGTTCTCCGGAAAACGGGAATACCCACATTCTGCCAGTCTTATTACTCGCTGAAGGAAGGTGTTGTATTCCGCTGGATGGAAAAGAAATATTCACTTAAAAAATAACACCATGGCCTCAATACTGGTCATCGACGACGAGAAGAGCATCCGCAACACCCTCAAGGACATCCTGGAATATGAGAAATATACCGTGGATGTGGCCGAAAATGGTCCTGCCGGGCTGGAGATGTTGGAAGAAAAACCTTATGATGTGGTGCTCTGCGATATCAAGATGCCCAGGATGGACGGGATAGAGGTACTTGAGAAGATCCGGGAGAAGGAGAGTGATACGCAGGTGATCATGATCTCGGGGCATGGCAATATTGACACGGCCGTGGAGGCCATCAAGAAAGGCGCCTACGACTTCATCGAGAAGCCACCGGACATCAACCGCCTGCTGATCACCATCCGCAATGCCCTGGACAAGAGCAGTCTCATCACCGAGACGAAGGTGCTGAAGAAAAAGATCAGCAAAAAATATGAGATCATCGGCGAGTCGCAGGCCATTCGTAAGGTGAGGGAACTCATCGACCGTGTGGCGCCCACCGAGGCAAGGGTGCTGATCACCGGCGCCAACGGCACCGGCAAAGAGCTGGTGGCCCACCAGCTCCACGAGAAAAGCAACAGGGCCCACGGCCCTTTCGTAGAGGTCAACTGCGCCGCCATCCCCTCCGAGCTGATCGAGAGCGAGCTCTTCGGCCATGAGAAAGGATCGTTCACCTCCGCCTATAAGCAGCGGAAAGGCAAGTTCGAACAGGCCCAGGGAGGCACCCTCTTCCTCGACGAGATCGGCGATATGAGCCTGCCGGCACAGGCCAAGGTGCTGCGGGCCCTGCAGGAGAACAAGATCACCCGCGTGGGCAGCGACAAGGACATCGCCGTGGATGTGCGCGTCATCGCCGCCACCAATAAAGACCTTATGGAGGAGATCAGGAAGAACAACTTCCGCGAAGACCTCTACCATCGTATCAGCGTGATCATCATCCATGTGCCCTCACTCAACGAGCGGCTCGAAGACATCCCCCTGCTGGCAAAACACTTCTCGGAGATGATCTGCGGCGAGTACGGCATGCCGGTGAAAGAATTCTCCGACGACGCCATTGAAGAGCTGAAAAAGATCACCTGGACCGGCAACGTGCGGGAGTTCCGCAACGTCGTCGAACGCCTCATCATCCTCTGCGGCAACACCATCACCGGCGAGGATGTCAAGGCCTATGCACATCCCATATTTAAGTAAAAAGTAAAAAGTAAAAAGGCAAAAGGCAGAAGGAAGTGCGATGCTCCCCGTCCGAACGGATGACTCCGTTCATCCGGGCGGGCAGCACCCAGTACCCAGCACCCAGCACCCAGCACCCTTCTGCCTTATTACTTATTACTTCTGCCTTATTACTTTTGCCTTATTACTTCTGCCTTATTACTTTTGCCTTATTACTTCTGCCTTATCAACACTTCCACCGCTTTCTCGATCTGCTGATCACGGCCTCTGGTGACCACGGCAGGGTCCTGCGGCACCAGGTAGTCCGGCTCCAATTGCTGACCTTCGAGGTAATGCCCGTTCATGTCCTTCACCCCTATCTGCGGGATCCCGAAGACAAGGGAAGGATCCTGCAGGGTCTCCCACCACACGGCGGTCATTGTCCCCGGCACCGGCATCCCGACGATCTTGCCGATCTTCAGGGCCCGGTAGGTATAAGGGAAACCGTGGGCATCGGAGTAATTGCTCTCGCTCACCACAACTACCGAGGGTTTGTACCATTTGGAGAGAGGCTCGGAGCCGTAATAACGGCCGTGGGGATAGTAGTCGGCATAGCGTTTCCCCGAGAGGAGGGTGGCCAGGTCGTCATGGAGCCAGCCACCGCCGTTGAAACGGGTATCGACGATGACACCGTCCTTGTGATAGTCACGCCCCAGGATCTCCGAATAAGCCACGCGGAAGCTGGCTGAGTTCATGCCCCGTACATGCACATACCCCAATCGGCCGTGGGAGAGACTGTCCACCTCGGCGCGGCGGGCTTTCACCCACCGCTGGTACAGCAACTCATTCTTCTGACCCTGACTGACGGGCTTGACCGTCTCCTCCCACCGCTTTTTTTTCTGCGGATCGTAGAGGGAGAGGAGGGTGGGCTTGCCGGCCTGGTGGTTCATCACGCGGAACAACGCAGACATATCGTTCACCGCCTGCCCGTCGATCTTCTCCAGGATCACGCCGGCATGTATCTGCGTGCCGTCATACACCAGCGGGCCTTTCTCGATGACCTCGGCGATGCGTAATCCCGGCCCCTGATAGCTATCATCATAGAAGACACCCAGCGAGGCGGTGGCATCCCCCTGAGGGTCACGGTAATGGTATCTCGCACCCGTATGGGAACCGTTGAGTTCGCCCAGCATCTCGCTGAGCATCTCCGCAAAATCAAAATTGTTGTCGATATAAGGCAGGAACCGCACATAGTTCTCCCGGTAATACTTCCAATCGAGGTCATGCATCGTGGGATCGTAATATTTCTCCTTCACCTCCCGCCACACATGCTCAAACATATAACTTCTTTCGGCCGCCTTGTCCAGATTCATCTCCGCCTGGTACTGCACGTTCTTCTGCTTCAGTCCCTGGATCTGGATCTTTGTGATCTTTCCCCCGGCGAAGACATACAGGTTCTTGAAGGTGCTGTCTGCCTCCAGCGAGCCTCCACGTCCCTGCAACTTGAGGAGCAGCTTCGTCTCCCCTTCCCGCATTTTGTGCACCCACAGATCATACCCTTTCTCAAAACGGGCCAGGTAATAGAGGGCATCGCCGTCGGGACTGAGTACCGCATCCGCCAGATCGGACGAGTTGATCGTCAGTCGCTGCATACGGTCCCGTATATTGTCCAGGTCGATCTCTCCCGGACCGGCTTTTTCCTTCGTTATTTTCTTTTTCTCTTTTTGCGCTTTTTCTTTCTCTTTTTTCTTCTCCTCCTTCCACAGTTCATATTCCTCCTTTGTCATTTTGAAGAGGTCCCAGGTTTTCTTGTTAAAGAACATGGCATACACGTCGTTCTGGGCGCCCCAACTGCCATGGCTGCGCAGGCCCTTGCGGTCGGAGAACCAGATCATGGCATGGCCCTTCATCACCCATTTGGGCTGTCCATCATTGTAGCCGCTGAGGGTGAGGTTCTTCACCTCCTGCGTACCGTCGGCCTTCACCAGACCCACGTCGGAGGAGAAAGCCGTGTTGGGAGAGAAATTGACCAGCAACCACTTGCTGTCGGGCGACCACTGATACCACTGATCCCCGTCAGAATAGGAATAGTTATAGGTCCCCGGCAGGACGGTACGGGTCTCTTTGGTCTTCAGGTTGATGACCTTCAGCGTAGTGCGGTCTTCCAGATAAGCGATCTCTTTGCCGTCGGGCGAGAAAGCCGGCTGGAAGGTCTCATGGTCTGTCACCAGCACCGGCTCCTCTCTGAGCAGCGTGGAACGGGCAAAATAGTTCTCCTCATCCCGCACGATGGTGGTCGTGTAGATATTCCAGGAGTTGTTGCGCTCGGAGGCATACACCAGGGTGCGGC
>WFRO01000128.1 GCA_015486475.1 Bacteroidales bacterium | reverse complement strand
TCCGGGAGGCGCTCCTACGAGCCGCGAGACGGAGAATTTCTCCATGTACTCGCTCATATCGATGCGGATCAGGTTGTCCACACTGTCGAACAGGTACCGGGCCAGCACCTTGGCCAGCTGCGTCTTCCCGACACCCGTGGGTCCCAGGAAGATGAACGATCCGATCGGCTTGTTGGGGTCTTTCAGACCTGCGCGGTTGCGCTGAATGGCCTTCACCACCTTCTGTACCGCCTCGTCCTGACCGATGATGCTCTCTTTCAGCTCATCCTTCATCTTCAGCAGGCGCAAGCCTTCGGCCTGGGCGATGCGCTGCACCGGCACACCGGTCATCATGGCCACCACCTCGGCCACCTTCTCCTCGTCGACGATCTCCCGGTTCTTCGAGAGCTCTTTCTCCCACTTGTCTTTCTCCATCTCCAGCAGATCGATCAGCATCTTCTCCCGGTCGCGGAAGTTGGCGGCCCGCTCGAAGTTCTGGTTCTTGACCGCCTCCACCTTCTCTTTCTTGGTCTCTTCCAGTTGTTTCTCTATCTCCACGATACGGTCGGGCACCACGATGTTGGTGATGTGCACCCGTGATCCCGCTTCGTCGAGGGCGTCGATGGCCTTGTCCGGCAGATGACGGTCGCTGATATAACGGTTGGTGAGCTTGACACATGCTTCCAGGGCCTCATCGGTATAAATGACATTGTGATGGTCCTCATACCGCTCCTTGATATTGCGGAGGATGTGCATCGTCTCCTCGATGCTGGTGGGCTCCACCATCACTTTCTGGAAACGGCGCTCCAGGGCCCCGTCCTTCTCGATATGCTGGCGGTACTCATCCAGCGTGGTGGCGCCGATGCACTGTATCTCGCCCCGTGCCAGCGCCGGCTTCAGCATATTGGCCGCATCCAGCGAGCCCGTGGCGCCGCCGGCACCTACGATGGTGTGTATCTCGTCAATGAACAGAATGATATCGGAGTTTTTTGACAGTTCATTGAGGATCGCTTTCATGCGTTCCTCGAACTGCCCGCGGTACTTGGTTCCGGCCACGATAGAGGCCAGGTCGAGCGTCACCACCCGTTTGTCGAAGAGCACGCGTGACACCTTGCGTTGTACGATGCGCAGCGCCAGCCCCTCGACGATGGCCGATTTTCCTACCCCCGGCTCACCGATGAGTATGGGGTTGTTTTTCTTGCGCCGCGAGAGGATCTGCGCCAGGCGTTCTATTTCCTTATCACGTCCCACGATGGGGTCGAGGCTGCCCTCCTCGGCGGCACGCGTCAGGTCGATGCCGAAATTATCCAGCACCGGCGTCTCCGACGTGCTCTTGGCTGAGCCATGGGAGGGATTGCCTTTGCTGCCGCGGAATCCCCGCGACTCTTCCTCTTCCTCCTCCTCGCCGGGAAAATCGGCCGAGGCCTCGGTCTGGATGTCCATAACCTCATCCTTCACCACCTCGTAGTCAATGTCCAGGTCATGCAGCTTGGCCGTCACCAGTGACGTCTCATCCTTCAGGATCGCCAGCAACAGGTGGTCCGTGTCGATCACCTCGTTCTTCATCGCCATGGCCTCCAGATAAACGAGCTTGAGCACCCGCTCCGAAGCCTGCAGCAGAGGGATGTTGTCGGTCGTCTTCAGGTCCAGCGGCTTGTCGCTGCGTATGCTCCCCTCGATCGTTTTCTTCATCTCGGCCAGATCCACCCCGAGCGAAAGAAGCGTCTCCACCGCCGGGCCTTCACCCTCCCTGAGAATGCCTAAGAACAAATGTTCCGTGCCGATGTACGGATTACCCAGACGGATGGCCTCCTCCTTGCTGTAGGTAAGCACATCCTTTATCCTTTGTGAAAATTTTCCATCCATAGTTGTTTCCTCCTGGTTCCTCATCGATCCCTTCCGGATCCGGAAGATCGTTTTTTCTCAGAAATCAAAGATATAAAATATTTATCCCACACACTTCATATCCCGAGAAAAAACTGCTTCTCTTAATGAACACCTTATTGTTAATAATTCACACTCCATTTATCCTGTAAATACAGAATAATTGACTATTTTCGTGCGTTTAAAAAATCATTATTTCAAACCAGGAAATCTTATCAATAAGTATGCCAGAGGAGAACATTATCAAGATCAATATTGAGGAGGAGATGAAGTCGGCCTACATCGACTATTCCATGTCGGTGATCGTGTCGCGGGCCTTGCCGGATGTGCGTGACGGGCTGAAGCCTGTGCACAGGCGTGTGCTGTACGGGATGTATGATATGGGGGTTCTCTCCAACAGGCCCTACAAGAAATCCGCCAGGATCGTGGGGGATGTGCTGGGGAAATTCCATCCCCATGGCGACAGCTCGGTCTATGACGCGCTGGTGCGCATGGCCCAGGACTGGTCGCTGCGCTATCCCCTCATCGACGGGCAGGGCAACTTCGGCTCCATCGACGGCGACAGCCCGGCAGCCATGCGATATACAGAGGTGAGGCTTAGGAAGATAGCCGAAGAGACGCTGGCCGATATTGACAAGGATACGGTGGATTTCCAGCTCAACTTTGACGATACCCTGAAAGAGCCGACGGTGCTGCCCACGCGCATACCGCTGCTGATGGTCAACGGCGCTGCCGGCATCGCCGTGGGGATGGCCACCAACATACCCCCGCATAACCTGACCGAGGTGATCGACGGCCTCATCGCCCAGATCGACAACCCCGACATCACCACCGACGGACTGCTGCAGTACATCAAAGGTCCCGATTTCCCGACGGGTGGGACCATCTACGGCTTTCAGGGCATACGGGATGCTTTCGAAACGGGGAGGGGACGCATCGTCGTACGCGCCAAAACAGAGATAGAGACCAAACCCTCCGGACGGGAACAGATCATCGTCACAGAGATCCCTTACATGGTCAACAAAGCCGAGCTGATCCGCAAGATCGGAGACCTGGTCAACGAAAAAAAGATCGAGGGGATCGTTTATGTCAACGATGAGTCCGACCGCGACGGCATGCGGATCGTCATTACCCTGAAGAAGGACGCCTCTGCAAATATCGTTCTGAATAAGCTATATAAGTACACTCAGTTACAGTCTTCCTTTAATGTCAACAGCATTGCTTTGGTCAAGGGACGGCCGCGTATGCTGAACCTGAAACAGTTGTTGCATTACTTCATCGAGCACCGCCATGAGGTGGTGGTGCGCCGCACCCGTTATGAGCTGGCACAGGCCGAGAAAAGAGCGCATATCCTCGAAGGACTGCTCATCGCCCTCGACCACCTCGACGAAGTGATCAAACTGATCCGTGCTTCCAAAACCGTTGAAGAGGCCCGCGAAGGGCTGATGAGCACTTTTGACCTGACAGAAGTACAGGCACGTGCCATTCTGGACATGCGTCTGCAGAAACTGACAGGCCTTGAAAGGGAAAAACTGCGTGAAGAGTACGATGAGTTAATGAAGCAGATCAAATACATGCAGGAGGTGCTGGCATCGGTGGACCTGCAGATGGAGATCGTGAAAAAAGAGCTGCTGGAGGTAAAGGAGAAATACGGTGACGAGCGCAGGACCGACATCGTGCCCGACGAAGGGGAGTTCAACCCCGAAGATTTCTATGCCGACGAGGAGGTGGTCATCACCATCTCACACCTGGGATACATCAAACGGACCAACCTCACCGAGTTCCGCCGGCAGGGCAGGGGAGGGATAGGCTCCCGCGGCAGCATCACCCGCGAAGAGGACTTCATAGAGCATCTCTATGTGGCCACCATGCACAACACCATGCTCTTCTTTACCGAGAAGGGAAGGTGTTACTGGCTGAAAGTGTGGCAGATACCCGAAGGGACACGTACCGCCAAAGGACGCGCCATACAGAACATGGTATTCATCGAACCGGATGACAGGGTGAAAGCCTATATCAACGTCAAATCGCTGAAAGATGAGGAATACATCAACGGCCATTACATCATGCTGGCCACCCGCAAGGGCGTGATCAAGAAAACATTACTCGAAGCCTTCTCACGGCCCCGCCAGAAAGGGATCAATGCCGTGACCATCCGCGAAGGCGACCAACTGCTCACAGCAGCCCTGACCACCGGCCATCAGCAGATCCTGCTGGCCGTACGCTCGGGACGGGCCATCCGCTTCCCCGAAGAAAAGGTGCGCGCCATGGGACGTACCGCCGCAGGCGTGAGAGGCATCACCCTCAGCGGAAAGGATGACGAGGTGGTCGACATGGTCTGCATAGAATCGGAGGAACAGACCATCCTCGTGGTCTCGGAAAAAGGATACGGCAAACGCTCCAGCGTGGAGGACTACCGCATCACCAACAGGGGCGGGAAAGGCGTGAAGACGATTAATATCACCGAAAAGACCGGCGCCCTCATCGCCATGAAAGCTGTGACCGACGCCGGCGACCTGATGATCATCAACCGCTCGGGCGTGATCATACGCATGCCCGTAAGCGATATCCGCGTGATGGGCCGCGCCACGCAGGGGGTACGCCTTATAAACATACGTGAAGGAGATTCCATCGCTGCCGTCACCTACGTGGAGGCAAATGGGACCAACGGCGGGGACGTAGAGGAGGAAAACCAGGATACGAATGCCCCTGAGGGTAAAGAGAATGACTAATTTTCCTGTTTTCTGGCAAAGATTTTGCAACAAATTAAAGAAATAGTTATTTTTGAACAAAATTC
>WFRO01000127.1 GCA_015486475.1 Bacteroidales bacterium | reverse complement strand
GGAGGATTACTTTTGCCTTGAAAAGTGTGGAGTGTGGAGGTTGGAGTTAAAAGTTAAAAGTGAGCTAAAGTTAAAAGTTGAGCTCTCTTCGCGGTACTTTGCGGAATCTTGGCGTAACTTGGCGTAATAGTCAGTCATCCACCTGATTAAGTTGTTACGCAAAGGTACGCAAAGATGCACGCGAAGAGCCGCAAAGGAACAACGCATTACATAGCCTGCCCGCCCCCCTGACCCCCTGAAGGGGGAATCCCTACGCACAGTGGGCTGACTTCCCCTTTAGGGGACCGAGGGGGCGCGAGGGATTAAAGGACCGTTGGATATGTCAAAACTTTTGACATGACACTAATTTTAAATCAATCTGAAAATAACGCATTCCCTGGACTTCCGGCAGTCCTTATCATGTAAGAAGTGTGGAGTGTTGAGTACTTGGAATACTTGGAGTTTGGAGTTAAAAGTTAAAAGTGAGCTAAAGTTAAAAGTTTGAGATTCACCCAGCATTTAGTACCCAATACCCCTTTTGCCTTTTGCCTTTTTACTTTTGCCTTACACTAATTCTCCTTTTCCGTACCTGAGAGGATGGCTGCATACTCTGCCGGATCTGCCAGGACCTTTTCTGCTTTGATGATCACACTGTCACTGCCCAGTGTGGTTTCGATCCGTCCGGCCTGATAGTAATAACGCCCCACGATCTCCTGCCTGAGCAACTCGGAGATCTCATCTTTGTGACTGTAAAAGTCTTTGTCGATATTGTGAGAAAGACTTTTCTTCAGGGCGTCAAACTCTTTGGCCGCCCGGTCGTAATAATCCTCCTTTTTGGCTGTTTTTATCAGATCGTCGAGCTTGCTCTCCGATTCCGTGTCATAGTTAAAATCCTTCTGCTTGACAAACGCGTGGAAGTCGTTCAGTATCTCATCCGTGATGACGAACTTATCCGGCGGAGGAATGGAATCATGTTTCTGAGCGAACTGCGTGGCATAATCAAAAATATAGAACCGCATATAGAGGTTGATCGTAATGGGGCTCAGGGTCTGTGGCTCCACATGGATATCCGGCTTGATCCCTCCGCCGTCATATACGGTCCGTCCGTTTTTCGTCTTGAAAGCCGAAATGAGGGAGTCGGGAACGTGTCCCACACTGCCGTCGGGATTGCGATGCGAGTAATCCAGCGCCTGGATGCAGCGCCCGCTGGGGATATAGTATTTTGCAGAGGTCATTTTCAATTGTCCTCCATAGCCGACAGGCCGGGTGGTCTGCACCAGTCCTTTGCCAAAGGTACGTTGCCCGATGATCACGCCCCTGTCAAGGTCCTGGATCGATCCGGAGACGATCTCCGACGCCGAGGCAGAGCCGCTGTTGACCAGCACGGCCAGCGGAATGTCCGGATCATCCGGCTGGGAAGGGGCTTTGTACACCTGGTCGAAGTCTTTCACCTTACCCCGCGTGCTCACGACCGTCTGTCCTTTGTCCACAAAAAGGTTCACGATCTGTATCGCCTGAACCAACAGCCCTCCGGGATTCCCGCGCAGGTCCAGGATCACCGACTTCATCCCGTAATGATCCCTGAGATCATCCAGGGCTGTCTTCACCTCTTTGTAAGCTCCCGAGGTAAAATTGCTCAGACGGATATAGCCGGTATTGTCATTGAGCATGCCGTAATACGGTACCGCCGGGATGCTCACTTTTTTCCTGACCAGCTTGACCTTCATGGGCTTTTCAACCCCCGGCCGTTCAATGGTGAGCACCACGTCGGTGTTGGGCATCCCTTTCAGGCGCTCACTCACCTTGTTAAGGGACAACCCTTTGATCGAAGTGCCATCGATCTCCAGTATTTTATCTCCCGCCTTCAGCCCGGCCACATCAGCCGGGAATCCTTTGTACACCTCAGAGATAATAGCGTAATCACCGCTTTTGCGGATCAGGGAACCGATACCTCCGTACTGGCCGGTGGTCATGAACTTGAAATCCGCCATCTTCGATTCGGGAATATACACCGTGTAGGGATCGAGGGTTTCCAGCATGGCATCTATGCCTGATGGTATCAGGGTATCCGGCTTGATAGGGTCTACATAGTAAAGATTCAGTTCCCGGATAATATTGCTGAAAATCTCAATATTTTTTGCCAGTTTGAAATTCTGGCTTTCATTGAAAGCATAAATTACGGCCATCCCGGCTACAATGACCATAGCCAGGGTGGTGATCCTGATCTTTCCAAACTTCTTCTTCATCGTGTATATTTTTTTCGGATGTGCAAAATAGAGGATTTTAACGGAAACATAAAAGCTTTCCGGCCCTTTTAACAAAGATTAACGTTAACCCGGCAGCATTTCAGGGTACCGGATCATAACCCTGGCCTCCGAAAGGATTACACGAAAGAAAACGTTTCAGGGCCAGCCAGCCTCCCTTGAACGGGCCATGTTTCCGTATGGCTTCCACGCCATAGGTGGAGCAGGTGGGCGTGTACCGGCACGTATGGGGGAATAACGGAGAGATCGTCGCCTGATAAAAGCGGATCATCCCGATAAGGATCTTACTCAATATCTTTTTCATATTCACTTCGGATCTTCCGCAAAGATAAAACTATTTTATCTTCGATCTCCCTGTATGGGAGTATCTCCCGCGAGGTATATATAAAGATCATATCAAGACAGATGCCCTTTTCGGCCAGGAATTCGGTCAACACAGATCTGTTGAGCCGGTAGGCTTCCCGGATACGTCTTTTGAGAAGATTTCTTTTGACTGCCCTTTTGAAGATCTTACGTGGCACCGAAACGGCCATCCTTACCACCGGCCTTTCCCCCGTGCTCTTCTCTTCGAGGATCAGGATGCGAAAAGGCGAAAGATAAAAACTCCTGCCCTCCCGGAACAGCTTCTCCATCCGCTTTCTTCCGGAAAGCCTTTCATCTTTTTGTAAACCATACTTCCGCATCATGTCTGAGATAATGGGTCCCGTGAGATACGGAACATGAGGGATCCGGATTCCTCCTTCAGGGAATACCTATTTCCTGCCCTTGTTGAATTCGCGGATGTATTTATCCAGGGCCATCACCATCGAAGGGCTCTCGGGATTGGGGGCCGCTATGTCCACCCGCAATCCTGCATCCTCAGCCGCTTTTTGCGTTGTCATCCCAAAAGTGGCGATCTTGGTGCTGTTCTGCTTGAAATCGGGGAAATTGGCGAACAGCGACTTGATGCCCGTCGGACTGAAAAAGACCAGAACATCATAAAAAACATCCTTGAGGTCTGAAAGATCACTGCAAACGGTCTTGTAAAATACCGACTTGGTGAATTTGATCTTATGCTCTTTCAGAAGCTCAGGGATCTTATTGTTGTGCATATCGGAAAGAGGAATGAAATATTTTTCCTTGTGGTTCTTTTTGATCTGCGTAAGGAGGCTGTCGAAGGTCTTGTCTCCGTAAAAGATCTTTCTCTTCCGGTAAATGATATATTTCTGAAGATAATTGGCCACCGACTGGGAAACACAAAAATATTTCATCGTGTCAGGAACCGATATTCTCATATTTTCACACACCCTGAAAAAATGGTCCACAGCATTCCTGCTGGTCATGATCACGGCAGTATGATCCAGGATGTTGATCCTCTCTTTCCGGATCTCTTTCACAGATACCCCTTCCACATGAATGAAAGGCCTGAAGTCGATCTTCAGATTGTTCTTTTCGGCCAGTTCATGATAATGGGTCTTGTCTTTCGGCGGCGGTTGCGAGATCAGAATGCTCTTTATTTTCTCCAAATCTTCCGGTTTTTGGTTTGACTCACTAACAGTTCCTACTGTACTCTATCCCGATAAAATCTTCAATAAAATCGCAACAGGTAAAATTTCCAGGGTGCAAAGGTACAAAATCATTAAAAAAAGAGAAAATCTTTCCCGGATAAAAATGGTTATAAGTTTCACGACCCGAAATAAATAGAGGAGTAACACCAGGGCCAGCCCGAGCCACAACAGCCGTCTGGCAACAGGTTCATATACATAAGGGATGATCGCGACCAGCGGGAAAAGATAAAGTCCCGTATCATGAAAAAAAAGTTTTGTGAAACCTGAAAACTCTTTTAACGGTTCCCCTGCCAGGGTAATGAGATCCATGATCCTGATAATCAGTATAAAATAAAAATAAATGGCCGCAGCTCCCGCCAGCAGCCAGGAATAGATCTTTATGTGGGACAGGTCGCCTGCAAAAACCGAAGGATAAAACGCTTTTACAAAGAAATAGAGGAACAGAGAGAAAGTAAGGAAGTAGTTGGTGGTCAGCAATACCGAAGCCCATTGATATAACGAGCTCCTGTTCCGGAACAATGCATTGGCGTTCTTGTAATTCCAGATCCCCGACAGGGTCTGGCTCAGGAATTTTCCAAACCGTATCTTGATCCAGGTGATGAGCAGAAAGGCCAGGATAAGCACCCCCAGGATCCAGTTTTCCCGCAGAAAAGCCGGCTCACGTTTTATGGCAACCGTTGCAGGCTCCTGTGTTCCTGTCACAAGAACCCTGCTTTTTGTCGGCGATCCCCTGCCCTGCAAAGGCCGGTACACTTTTGTTGAATCGGCCAGGAGCAGGCTTTCAGAAGAAGAGGCACGCGAAAAAAGCGGCAGCGGCGCATTGTCGGGAGGCCGGGCGGTAACCCTCATCACAAAGACCGAGTCCGAAGGTTCCTGCAGGATCTTCTTTACCGGTTTCTTTTTTACAGCAGCACGGGCCTTTCTGGCAGCAGTCACAGAATCCTTTTTCAGTCTTCTGTCGGTCTGCATAAAAAGTTCTTCCAGCGCATCCAGGGAGGTCCCGGCCGGCCTCGTTGTTTTCAGAGAGGTATCCTTCCGGACCGTATCAGGCTTTTGAGCCACAAGGGTATCGGCAGCCTGCACCGAGTGTGTCGTGTCCTGCTGCACCCATATTCCTGTACCCTTTTCCGGAACCATAAACATCGGGGTTTTTCCGGCACAAAGATAGTCCCAAAATCAGCAATAGAAAAACGAATGTTCCGGAAGGCTGACCGGCAGGAATCCTGCTGAATGTTCCGGATCCCGTGGCTGCTCTCCTGCTAAAAGTAGGAGATCTTTTCTGTTGTATCTTGTTTCAGGGAATATATCGCTGTCAACAGATTGTTGGCCAGGCGGCTGGCACCGATCCTGAACAGCCGGGGGCTGAGCCACTCTTCCCCCAGTTCTTTTTCCACGATACCGGCATACAACAAAGCATCCTCCGCTGTGGCGATCCCTCCGGCCGGCTTGATGCCCACTTTTTTGCCGGTGATCTCATAAAAGCTCCGGACCGCCGCGGCCATGACCCTCACATCCTGAGGACGTGCCGCCGGCGATACCTTGCCTGTGGATGTCTTTATAAAATCGGCTCCGGCAGCCATGGCCGTCACAGCTGCCCGGTGCACCATGGCAGGAGCATC
>WFRO01000126.1 GCA_015486475.1 Bacteroidales bacterium | reverse complement strand
TGTTATTCGGACCGTCCGATCGCTGTATGATCATCAAAAACCGAACCATTTCACGGGTTGCAAGTTAATAAATAATTTACAATAGAAGGCCCGTTCTCCGGAAGGCAGGAGACAATATCCGGGAAAAATGCGTATTTTAACGGTTTGAAACCCCCGGTACCGGGATCATAAAAATAGGTATTTAAATATCTATTAAGATACCTAATTAAATACCTATTTAAATAGGTATATTTTCAAGATGTCCGGAGGAGGGTGAAAATAGGAAAGATGAAGATAACCGTGCTATTTACGGGAAAAACGGCAGAGCGTTACCTGGAGGAGGGGATCGCTTCTTTTGAGAAACGGATCCGGCGGTATCTCCCATTTGAGATAAAGGTATTGCCATCTGTGAAAGGGGTCAGGGAGAAGGAGCAGCTCAAACGCCGTGAGGGGGAGATGATCCTGAAGGCTGTGGGTGACGGATCTTTCGTGGTGCTGCTGGACGAGCGGGGGAAGTCGCTGGATTCGGTGAGATTTGCAGGCATGTTACAGCGGAAGATGAATGAGGGGATCCGCACGCTGGTCTTTGTGGTGGGAGGAGCCTATGGTGTTTCTCCGGAGGTGTTCGAACGGGCGGACCTGCTCCTGCAGCTCTCGGCGATGACCTTTTCCCACCAGGTGGTACGTATTTTGCTGATGGAGCAACTGTACCGGGCTTTTACCATCATTCACGGAGAACCCTATCATCACGCGTAAGGCATGAAAATATCCGGGTCGAGATATCATTATCGTTTGCTGCTGCTGGCACTGTTGTTCCTTGCGGGGGGGATGTTCTTTGAGAGCCGCCAGGTGAAAAGGATGCACAAGCATCTGTTGCTGGAGCATTTCCAGCATCAGGTGAAAAAACGGGAAACCGCCATGACGGAGATGATGGAGGTCCTGCTGCGGAAGGCGGAAGAAAAAAGAGGCAGCTTCCTGGAGATGCTCGACGCAAAAGAGCAGGAGGTCCTGGCGAAAGACCAGATCGCTCTTTTCCTTTTTGTAAAGGATTCGCTGGTTTACTGGAGCAACAATACGGTCTCCATTAAGAAAACGGACCGGCCCGACGAGACCCGGCCGGCGCTCGTGTATGCCGGCAATGGATGGTACGTTACACGCAGCATACGAAAAGATTCCGTGAAGGTCAGGGGGTTCCAGCTGATACGCCGGGAGTACAAATATGAGAACAAATACCTGAAGCCCCGTTTCTTCCGGGGGGCCGGTATCGGGGACACTTACCGGCTTTCCACCGTCCCGGTGGAGAGCGGTTTCCCCGTGGAATCCGTGGAGGGGGAATTCCTTTTCAGCCTGGAGCCGGTGGCGGTGAACGACCCTTTGTTGCTGAGGCTTCTCTCGGCCATTTCCTACCTGGCGGCCTTCATTTTCTTTTTCCTGTGGATGGTGCGGTATGTGCGGATGCGGAGGAAAGGCAGGGGATGGATCCTGCTGCTGGCTTTTGCGGTTTTTGCGGGCATATACGTTTTGATGATAAAGTATGAGCTCCCGCGGTCGGTCTTCTCCCTGCCTCTTTTCTCACCTTATTATTTTGCCATCTCCGACCTGATCCCTTCGCTGGGGGTCCTCTTTGTCATCTCCCTGTTCGCTTTTTCCCTGAGTTATCTGTACTGGCTCATCGTTCCGCACCGGGTAAAAGGAGAGAGACGAACCACGCTGCTTAGGGTGTTCGGCGGATCGCTGGCTACCTCTTTCTTTTTTCTTTCCCTGGTGGAGGTGATGTATTATCTGATCATGAACTCGAGCATCAGTTTCGAGCCTTTCCGCATCCTGAACGTCACCCCCCAGTCGGTGGCCGGTTTTCTGTCGCTGGGCATGCTGATGATGTCTTTTCTGCTGCTCACGGACAAGGTGCTGCAGGTGGCGGGGCGTCCCTCGGCACAACTGGTGGGGGTAATGCTGGCCGCGGCGCTGCTCTCTATTGCGCTGTCCCGTTTCCTGCTGGGATATCATGTGCGATGGCTCGGACTGATCGTTTTCATCCTTTTTGTCATAGCGCTCTGGTCGCGCCAGCGGTCCCTTTATGCCGGGCTGATCCTGACCGCTTTTTTTACGGGGCTTTTTGCTGCCTGGTTCGTGCTGGATCAGTCGTTCGAGAAAGAGAAAGAGAATATGAAAGTGCTGGCGGTGAGCCTGGGTGCCGAGCACGACCCCGTGGCGGAGCTCATGATCGACGATATCAGTGACAGGATCAGCAGGGATCCCGAGCTGCACTACATCATGCGGAAAAGCGCTTTCTCCTCCCGCGACGTGGATGATGTCCGGACTTATCTTACCCTGAAATATTTCAAAGGATACTGGAACAAGTATGATCTCTCCGTGTACCTGTGCAATCCGCGGGATGTGATCATGGTCAATGATGAAAAAGAGGAATCCTGCTCCGGTTTTTTCCACCTTCTTACCCGTGAAATAGGCACCCCCCTGCGAGACAGCAGCTTCTTTTATCTGGATTATCAGAACGGCCAGATCACCTATTTCGGAGCTTTCTACTATCCTTCGTCCGTGGAGGGCGACACCAACGGTCTGTACATTCAACTCGATTCACGGCTTTTGTATGAGCAGTTGGGGTATCCCGAACTGCTGCTGGATGAGACCACCTCGCGGGAGATGATGCCCTCTCCCTATTCCTATGCCAAATATTACGGGGGCCGCCTGGTAGCCCAGAACGGGCCTTATTCCTATCCCCTCACCGATGCTTCTTTCCTCCGTCGCTGCAAGGGTGATTTCACCTTTTTTCAGGAGAACGGCTATTCCCATCTCATCTACCATGAGAACAGCCCCGTGGTGGTGGTGCTGAGCCTGCCTGTACGGCATTTCAGGGATTACCTGGTCTCTTTCTCCTATTTCTTCATCTTCTTTTTTCTGTTGTATCTGATCGTGTTCAGCCGCAGCCTTTTCAGGGTGCGGATCCACCTGCGGCCTGTGCTCCTGAAACAGAAGATCATGTTGCTGAGTATTTCGCTGTTGTTATTCACCCTGCTGCTGATCGGCGCATTTTCGATCGTTTACAACGTGCGCCAGTTCCGGACCAACCATTACAAGAATCTCTCGGAGAAGATCCTGAGCGTGTATGTGGAGATGGAGCACAAACTGAGCTATGAGAGCAGGCTGGACAGGGAGTGGAGCTCGCCGGGGTATCCTTCGCTGAACGATCTGCTGGTCAAATTCTCGAATGTCTTTTACTCGGACATCAACCTCTATGATCCTTCGGGGATCCTGCTGGCCACCTCGCGTCCCGAGGTCTTTGAGGAAAAGCTGGCCGGCAACAGGATGAACGAGGAGGCTTTCTATCACATGTCGGTGCTGCAGGAGTCGGAGTTCATCCACAAAGAGTCGCTGGGTGATCTGGAATATCTCTCGGCCTACATGCCTTTCCTGAACAACCAGGGGCATCTGCTCGCCTACCTGAACCTGCCGTATTTTACCAAGCAGTATGTGCTGACACGGGAGATCTCGAACATGATCGTGGGGATCATCAATTACATGGTGGTGCTGATCCTGCTGACCATCGTTCTGGCGGTGATCATCTCCGACAAGATCACCACGCCGCTGGGCATCATCCGCGAGAAGATCGGGCGTTTCCGGCTGGGCAGGGACTATGAGCATATCGTGTACAAGGAAAAGGATGAGATCGGCAGTCTGGTGGATGCTTACAACAGGATGATCGACGAGCTGGCCCGCAATGTGGAATTGCTGGCCCGTTCCGAGCGGGAGACGGCCTGGCGGGAGATGGCCAAGCAGGTGGCGCACGAGATCAAGAACCCGCTCACCCCCATGAAGCTCAGTGTACAGCAGTTGCAGCGGGCCCGTAAGGAGAACAGAGAGGATTTTGACGAGATGTTCGAAAGGCTTACCGGCACGCTCATCGAGCAGATCGACCGTCTTTCAGCCATCGCCTCCGCTTTCTCCAACTTTGCCCGTCTGCCGAAGATGAAGAACGAGCCGGTAGGGCTGGTGAAGCTGTTGCAGGATATCATCTATCTTTTCCGGGCCCAGCATGATATCACCTTCGACCTGCAGTTGCCGGACAAGGAAGAGGTGTGGGTCTTTGCTGACAAGGACCTGCTTGAGAGCGTCTTTACCAACCTGATCAAGAACGCCACGCAGGCAATTGCCGGCAGACAGGATGGCCGGATCGAGGTGTTCTTCCGTTTCCCGGAGGGAGGGAAGGTTGTGCGGGTGTATGTGCGGGACAACGGTGAGGGCATCCCCGAAGAGATCGGCGAACGGCTTTTTGAGCCCAACTTCACCACCCGTTCCAGCGGCATGGGCATGGGGCTGGCGATCGTCAAAAAGATCGTCGAAGATGCCGGCGGGCGGGTCTGGTACGAGACAAAAGAAGGGGAGGGTACCACTTTTGTGGTGGAACTTTTTCTCTACATGCGGGGGCATGATTGATTTTTCAGGTAAAGGACGTTGGTAGAACGGAGTATTTCATTATTTTTGCTTATTACAAAACCTTTGCAGGTGGAGAAAAGGAGACGTCTTTTTGTCATAGTGGTGCTCATGCTCTCGTATGTTGTAACGGGATATTCCCAGGTGAACATATCGGGGGTGATCAACCAATATACCAAAGTCCTCTCCATTGACGGTACCGACAGGATCACCGTCAGCGATGCTTCCGCCTTCCATCCCAGGGACACCACCCTGATCATCCAGATGAAAGGGGTGAGCATCAACCCCAGTAACAGCAGTAGTTTCGGGCTGGTGGACGATATCAACCAGGCCGGTAAATACGAGTTTATCCTCATTGATACGGTTCTTCCTGGTAACCAGATCGTTTTTAGCGCCGATCTATCTGTCGGTTATGAGCCGGATGCTTATGTACAGCTGGTGCGTGTGCCGGGATACTCCAATGCGAGGGTCACGGGACAAGTGACCTGCCCTCCCTGGGACAGCGCTGCCGGCACCGGCGGTGTGGTGGCCCTGCTGGTGGGGAACACCCTCACCTTCGATGCCGACATTGACGTTTCAGGCAAAGGTTTTGCCGGCGGGCAGATGGTGGATGGCAACGGTGATTGTTCGGAAAACGACACTGCCTTCAGCAATTATTATTTTCACGGCACCTCCGACAGTGCCGGCTACAAGGGAGAAGGGATCGCCTCTTTTGTCAAGCTGTCGGGTGATCCGCGGCATCCGGTGGCGCCGGAGTATATCGAAGGACGCGGACGTTTGTTCACTGCCGGCGGTGGCGGCAACGCCAAGCATTCCGGCGGTGGCGGCGGCTCGTTCTATGGTTCCGGCGGCGATGGAGGTATTGAGTCGTCCTCCTGTACCACGCCAGGGGATGTGGCCGGCAAAGGGGGCCAGAACCTGGAGTCGGGTATCAACTCCTGGTTTGCTGACAACCGCATATTCCTGGGCAGCGGCGGTGGCTCCGGCACCCAGTCGGGAGGGCTGACGGCTACTGCCGGCGGCAGCGGCGGCGGTCTGGTGATCATCATGGCGGACACCCTCACGGGCAACGGGCATGTCATACGGGCCGACGGTGAGAGCGTAACGGCTATGGCTACGGCTGCCGGAGGCGGGGGCGGCGCCGGAGGCATGATACTGCTGGAAGTGCATTCCTTTAAGAACGGTGTAACCGCCTCGGTGCAGGGAGGCAGCGGCGGTAGTACCAACGGTACCGACTGCAGCGGCCCTGGTGGCGGTGGTGGCGGCGGCATCATCTGGGACAGCCATGCCAGCCAGCCGGGCAACCTGACAACCCTCACAGGCGGTGGCAGCGGCGGATCAGGATCCGGAGGATGTGACGTGATCCTTTACTCCGGCGGGCCCGGCGATCTGGGGCATGTAGCCCAAAACCTGAAGACCATACTCACCGGCTTCCTTTTTAACTCCATCTTTTCCAGCCGTACCGGCGAATATGCCGATACGATCTGCGAAGGGGAGATCGTTCCCCGTCTGCTGGGCTCCGATCCCAAAGGAGGTATACCCGGCTATAACTTCCAGTGGGAGATGAGCACGGACAAGGTGAACTGGTCGACCCTTTCAGGCGAGACGGGCAAAGACCTGAACCTGGGGGTTGCCCTGTTCGATACGACGTATTACCGCAGGATCGTCACCGATAATTCCCCATCCACCATCACGGATGTAAGCAAGGCGCTCACCATTGTCGTGCAGCCGGAGATCCAACAGAACCGCCTGCAGTTCGATACGGTGATCTGTGCCGGGCAGCAGCCTCCGCCCCTCCATGCGGCCTTTGCCTCGCCCATCGGCGGCGACGGTACCTATGCCTATGTCTGGGAGGAGAGCACCGACGGCATCAGCTTTGCTCCGGCAACAGGGATCAACGACCAGGCTTCTTTCCAGCCTCCCGTGCTGAACGATACGGTATATTACCGGCGGATGGTCTTTTCCGGCAAATGTGCCAGCATCAGTGATACCACTACCATCACAGTGTTACCGGTCATTGGCAACAACGCCGTGGGGGCCGGCCAGACCATCTGTCAGGGGGATACCTTTGCACAGCTGACAGGCACCCCTCCCACGGGAGGTGATGGCGTTTACAATTATGTCTGGATCGAATCCCCGGACGGGAGCACCTGGAACGGAGGCTACGGGCCCAATACCGGTGCGACCTATCAGCCGGATACGGCCTCTTCGCTTTTCCCGGGGCAGGCGCATTTCCGGAGGGTGGTTTATTCGGGTTTGAACAACACCTGTACCGATACCAGCAACGGTGTGCTGCTGACACAGTATCCGGCGATCACCAACAATAATATAGCTGCCGACCAGCACATCTGTGAAGGCGTGGTACCGGTACCTCTCACCGGCGATGCGCCGGGAGGCGGGGATGGCACCTATGCCTATACCTGGGAGGAGAGCCCCGACGGGATGACATTTTTGCCGGCCACCGGCACCCATACGGAGATCGGCTATGCGCCGCCGGCGCTGGCAGACACGGTCTATTACCATCGGGTGGTCTCCTCGAACGTCTGCCGGGACACTTCGGCAATGGTGAAGATCACGGTGGATCCTGCGATACGGAATTATGACATTCAGACCCTTTCCGGCGGACGGGATACGACCGTGTGTGCCGGCGTGCCGGTAAACCGGCTGGTGCCGGCGGGAGCGATCACGGGCGGTGACGGCACCTATGCTTATGACTGGCAGAGCAGTGATGATAACGGCACCTCCTGGGCATCTACGGGAGGGACGGCAGAGAGCTACCAGTCCTTGCCTCTGGCGGCTACCACGCTGTTCCGTCGGCAGGTCACTTCGGGCATGTGCAGTGTGGTGAGCGATACGATCATCTTCACGGTGCTGCCGGCCCTGGGCAACAACCTGCTGCCGGCCGACTATTCTGTCTGCGAGAACGATTCGACGCTGGTGGATGCTTCCGTTCCCACCGGTGGCGACGGCAGCTATGTTTATCTGTGGCAGGAGAGCAGCGACGGGAGCGTGTGGAATGATGCTGCGGGGGCAAGCGCTGACGAGGATTACCAGTCCCCGGCGTTAAGCAACCCCGTTTATTACCGGCGTGTTGTCACGAGCGGTCCTGCTGCCACCTGCCGTGATACGGCCAATGTCGTACACATAGGGATCTATCCTTTGCCATCCGCCCTGCTTTCGGCGCTTGATACGACCGTTTGTTCGGGCAGCGCTGTCGATCTGACGGTGCAGGTCACGGGGGCCAACGGTCCCTGGTCTCTGGTGTATGAGGATGGTCAGGGGGGGCAGGGCACTGCCGATATCACGGTGACCACCCCTGTGGGGGTGACGGTCACGCCGGAGACACAGCAGGCCCAGCAGCAATACACTTATGTGCTTACCTCGCTGACAGATGCGCAGGGATGTAAAGCCCTGCCGGCCTCCCTGACGGGACAGGCGCTCGTACAGGCAGACGGCATGCCTGTGGCCGATGCGGGAGAAGATGCCGAGGTATGCGGGCTGACCTATACGCTGCAGGGGGTTACACCCTCTTTTGGTCAGACATTGTGGACCGTCCCTGCCTCACTAAGCCTTTCCGATACCACTGATGCCCGGGCCACCGTCACAGCCACAACGGAGGGGTCGTACCAGCTCACCTGGCAGGTGACCAACGGAGTATGTCCCGCTGCCACAGATGCCATTGATCTCACCTTCTGGCAGGAACCCGGCGACGTGACGACAGGCGCTGACACCACCCTGGAGCCGGGCACCTCCGAGGTAGACCTGCAGGCTGTGTGGCAGGAACCCCGCGTGGGGACCCTCACCTGGTCGACCACCTCGTCGGCGGTCATAGACAATGTGAACAGTGAGATGATCCATGTCTCGTCCCTGCCGGTGGGAGAGAATCTCTTCCGCGTGGAGGTGGCCAACGGTACCTGCCTGGTGAAATATGACGAGGTGAAGGTGACGGTGCCCGATTTCGGGGCCCATAATTACGGTATCTCACCCAATAACGACGGCATCAACGACTTTATGGTCGTACCTGGTGCCGAGAACGTTGCCAATACGCTGGTGATCTTCGATGCGCATGGTACGGTGGTGTTCCGGACGGATAACTTCATGCATGCCGACAATGCACAGACCGTCGACGGCTGGAACGGCGTGAACAATGACGACGAGCCCCTGGCCGACGGCACTTATTATTACATCCTCGAGATGAAAGGCGACATACAGCAGACCCTGAAAGGATTCATTGTGATCAAACGCAGTCCAACCAAATGAAAAAAACAGTTACCGGCATATTATTTCTGATGGTCCTGGCGCTGCTGCCTGTGCGGGGGCAGTACAGCCAGTACATGGTCAACGGGCTGGTGATCAATCCCGCCTATGCCGGCAGCCGGGATATCTTCAGTCTCTCCGGCAGTTATGTCAAGACCTGGTCCTCTTTTCCCGGCGCTCCTACCCATCAGCTGCTGAGCGTCCACTCTCCCCTGAAAAATGACAGGATCGCCCTGGGAGGGATCATCGGGAACCAGAAAGTGGGCGCCTATCAGTCCCTGTACGGATCGTTCGATTATGCATACCGTATCATGTTGAGCAAGAATTCCGTGCTGTCCTTCGGGCTGAGGGTGACAGCAGAACAGAAGAAAGAGAATTATAACCAGTTGTATTTTGATCCTGCCGATCCCGTGTTCGTGAACAACTCGGTCTTTCAGCCGAACTTTGGGTTTGGGCTCTATTATTATACGCCCCGTTTCTATGTGGGCCTTTCCATGCCGCAAATGGTGACCTACGGTCTCTCAGATACCACCTCCACCGGTACGAGTAGTTCGTTCAGCCCTGCTGATTACCGGTATATGCTGACCTCAGGGGCGATGATCGGAAAGGGAGGGGTGAAATGGAAACCGTCGGTCCTGCTGCAATATTTTGGACAGGAAAAGGATTTCCGGATCGATCTTAACTCTATGTTCCTTTTCTTTGAAGACCGTATCTGGCTGGGCGCTTCGTACCGCATGGGCGGGGAGAACATCGCCGATCAGGTAGTAGGAATCATCGAGTTGCAGGTCATGCCCCAGCTGATGATCGGCTATTCGTACGATCATTCCCTGGGGGCCTACGGAACGATGCTGGGAGGGACGCACGAGATCTATATACGTTTTGAACCGGTACATATCATAAAGGCTGTCAACCCCCGATATTTTTAAAAAGTGAGAAAGATCCTGTTCATATTGTTTTTTCTGGTACCGTTGACGGGTCTGCGGGCCCAGTCGCTCTGGGAGATCAGGGTGGCCCCGTTCAGCATGGGCTCGGCCAATGATTATGCTCCTGCATTCTTCGAGGGGGGGATCCTTTTCACTTCCGACAGGCTGGGGGATGTGTTCAAGGATTACCGTATGACCAGCGGGGGGCGTACTACCAATATCTATTTTGTGGAACGCAAGGACAGCGTTCATTACGGACGGCCGGTAAAGCTCAAGGGGATCAACAGCTTTGTGAATGACGGTCCTATGAGCTATGATTTTAAGGACCAGACCCTCTATTTTACGCGTAACCAGCTCCTGGACAAGAAAAACAGGAAGCAGGCCAATCCTACAGGCATCTATCTGGTGAAATACCAGAACGGGCAGTGGGGGCAGGTACAGCCATTTGCATACAATGATCCTGCTTACAACACAGGCCATCCGGCAGTAAGCGCTGACGGGAAGATGTTGTTCTTTGCCTCTGACAAACCGGGCGGGTCGGGTATGTCCGACCTGTATGTCTGCTACCGTGTGGGTGGAAAATGGTCGCAGCCGAAGAACATGGGTTCCAGGGTCAACAGTGCCGGGCGGGACCTGTTTCCTTATTATCATCCTTCCGGGCGGCTTTTCTTTGCTTCCGACCGTCCCGGCACGCTGGGAAAACTGGATATCTATTTTACGGCTTTTGTGGACGGTGAGTGGATCGATCCGGTGCATCTGGATGTCCCGTTCAACTCCCCTGCCGACGACTATGCCTATATCATCGACACCACCATGCATGCCGGGCTGTTCAGTTCGTCGAGAAGAGGCAATGACAACATATTTCTCTTTACTTCCCTGCTGCCGGAGATGAAGGGCTGCCGGCCTGTGGAAGAGCCGGTGAACTGTTTCCTTTTTTACGAGACCCAGAGCAAGGGTACCGACACGATCCCCATCCTGTACAAATGGGATTTCGGGGATGGCCAGAGCGGCTATGGCCATGAGGTGGAGCACTGTTATGATGCCCCGGGGAAATACATTGCCCGGCTGAGCGTGGTAGACAAGATCACCAAACAGGCCCGCGAGTCGGTGGCTTCTTACATGGTGGAGGTGGTGGAGCAGCAGGATCCCACGATCACGTCTCCCGACAGTTGTGTGATCGGGGATACGATCACCCTCAGCGGGGCAGAGACGAACATCCCGGGCTTCCAGCCCCAGGAGTATTACTGGGATTTGGGCAACGGCAACCTGGACCAGGGCGTGGAGATAAAAACCGTTTACCATACTCCCGGCATCTATATGGTGCGGCTGCTGGTGAGAGGGCTTACCACCACAGGCAATACTGTGGACAAGTGTGTTTATCTTGAAATTGCGGTATACAAAGGGGACTGAACGGGATCTCTTTCACCGTATGCTGAGGGAGCCCGGCGTGCAAACTTTCTCATCGTTTCTTCGTACAACGTAACATGTCCCGGGAGGCGGAAATTTCCCGAGATTTTTCGTTGTGTAAACCGGGTTCAGATTTTTTTCCTTATTTTTACAACCGGTCTTGATGGATGCGTATGGAGTACAGATCACTGCTTGACAAAAATTCCTTAAAATACCTTCTGACAGTTGGTGTAACGGGGCTTATACTTCTGTTCTTTCCTTTCCTGAGCGGTGCCCAGCCGGTGCCGGCCAAGGTGGAGAACATCCCCCATCTGGTGACTTTCGGGAAAAATGCGGAAACCTCGTGGGGCGATGATGATTTTTGCAACATCTTTTTTTTCATAGTGCCCAAAAGCTATCATGATCCTTTTTACATTCGTGTTTATGACCCGGATACGGGCGGTGAGGTGGATGAGATAAACGGTTTTTTCAATACAAAGACCGAATTCTCGGTCTATGGCGGAGAAGGATGCTGGACCGACGATATCGATCCCTCCGGCACCTTCCGCAACGGCAACCTGCTGGCCTCCAAAACCTTCGGTCTCTCGCCGGAGTATGACACCAGTTGGTACACTTTCGGGCCTTTCAATCCCACGGAGGGAGAGTATGCCGAGGAGTTCCAGGGATATATTTTCAAGATCATCACCCTGGGGGTGGACGGGGATGACGGCAACCTTTATAACTATTACCTCAGCACTTCCGCCGACAAGAACTTACCCATTGAGGGAGGGGATGCTTTCACGTATGAGTATGGTTTCAGGCTCTGGAACGATACCGTGAACATTTCCCATATCTATCCTTATGTTGACAACCGGGTGGTGTCGATCAAGCAGACCAACTTCGACTGGGACAGTGACGGGGAGATACGCACGGTGACAGTAGCGCGTCTGTATCAGCTCAACAAGGTCTCGGGAGAGGATGAATGGGCCGAGAGCGAGTTCAAGATCGTGGACAAGGAAAAGAACACCTCTTTTGACTTTCAGTTCATCAAGCGGAAGGATCCGTTGGTAAGGAACAACAATGTGGTCATCTCCGTACGTAACCAGTACGGCGAGCTGCTGCCTTTCCATACCGTCCCGATCGGAGGGGTGCCTAAGTTCCAGTACGGAGCGGCAGCCAAACCCATTAAAAAGAAACGTTAAGCATTATCTGATCCATGAAATCATTTTCGACCCGGTGGCTACTTTTTCTGTTTTTCCTTCTTCCGGGATATGCCGGCCTGGATGCCCAGCAGTACCACTTCAGGAGTTATGATGTAGCCAACGGATTGCCCAACAATTTTGTTTACAGCATCCGGGAAGATGATCGGGGATTTTTATGGATCGGCACAGGCACCGAGCTGGTCCGTTTTGACGGTCGCGCTTTCAGGAAAGCCTCTTTGTCCGACACGCTGGGTCAGGGTTTTGCCACGGTAAGTTACCAGGATACGCAGGGAGATCTCTGGTTCGGTTTCAGCAATGGCTGGGTGGGGAAACTGCATCAGGGTGACTTCACTTTCTATGATATCCCGCAGTTCTCAAAGAGCCGCATCAGCGGGATCGGTATGTTGCCCGGAGGCAGGATCATCGTGGCCTCCCAGACGGGAGGGCTTTTCCTGATCTCTCCCGGCGAGGGGGGAGGAGCAGTGAAAAGGATCGGGGGCCGGGTGAGCCAGATCAGTGCCCTGGCTTTGTCCGGGAACAAGCTGCTGATCGGTACCTTTGAAGGGTTATACACCGGTATCTTTGACCCGGAAGCGGACACCGTGAAAGCGTTGAAAAAGCTTGATGAGATCCCGCCGGTGAAAATACAGGCCTTCTGTAAGAACGGTGACGGCCTGCTGGCCGGTACCCGGGGGAAAGGCGTGTGGCGGCTGGAGCCGGCGAAGGGTTTCGCTGCCGAGATCCCGCCGCTGTACCGGGAGATGGCAGAGATGAACATAACCGGCCTCTACCGGGACAGCAGGGGAGCCCTGTGGGTGAGCACCCTGGGTGACGGTCTTTTCAGGATCACGAAGGAGGGGCAGACAGAGGATCTCAACGAACGGGGATTGAAAAGCCGGAACATTCAGTGCGTTTTTGAAGATTTTGAACACAATATCTGGATCGGCACCTACGGTCAGGGGCTGGTCTTCCTGCCGGAGGAGTCGGTCGTCTTTTACCATTTCCCTTCTCCTGTCCCCGGCAACAATATCACTGCCCTGGCAAGCAGGGGGGATCAGCTGGTGGTGGCCGGCGACGGAGGGCTCCTGGTGAGACCCTGTGAGGTGAAAGGGATTGAACATGTGTATTCGTGGAGGCAGGGATTGCCCAAAGAAACCATAACGTCGGTTTACCAGGATAAGGAGGGACGTATCTGGGCCGGTACCGGGGGGGCAGGGATCTTCCTGGTGCAGGGAGACAAGGTGACCCCGCTGTTCCATTCCGGCAATCAGCTGGAGAATACCATCAACTGTATCACCGGTGATGAAAAAGACGTATGGGCCGGAACAGCCAGCGGTGTACTGCGGTTCAACAGGGACGGGCACCTGGTACGGAAATATTCCACGAACGAAGGCCTTCCTTATAACAATGTGAATGATATTTATCTGGACAAAGATGGTAAGGCCTGGCTGGCTACCATGGCCGACGGTCTTTATGTGATCTCCCGCGATTCCATCAGCAGGGTATACCGTTTCCCGGAAATGATCACGCGCACCCAGATGAAATCGATCACCCGCGATGCTGACGGCAATGTCTGGATAGGCTCCTATGGCAGCGGGGTGATCGAGGTCACACGGGATACCTTCTACAACTATCTTGACAGATCGGGCCTCGTATCCAACTATTGTTACAGTCTGGCTGCCGTGCCCGGGAGTATATGGGTGGGGCACAGCACGGGGGTGAGCCGTATCTACCCGGATAAAATGAAGGTGCGGACCTACTCGGAAAAACATGGCATCTCTGCCGAATGCAATACCAATGCTGTCTGCACGGATACGAAAGGCAGGGTGTGGTTCGGAACGACCAGCGGGGTCATACGTTTTGATCCTGCCAATGAGAAAGCGGATTCCATCCCTCCGAAGACCCATATTCTTTCCCTGGTCTTTTCTGACAAGAAACTGCCGGTAACGGATAAGATCGTAATGCCTTACGGTCGTTACCGGGTGAGGATCGATTTCCTGGGCATCAGCTTCCGGGATCCCCAGGAGGTTACTTACCAGTACAAGCTGGAGAATTATGATGAAGGCTGGTCGGATCTGACCACCAATGGCTTTGCTTACTACCCCCGCCTGGAGGACGGGAAATACACTTTCCTGCTGAAGGCATATAACAGCTCGGGATACAGCACGAAAGATCCGGTGGCCATACGGATCATCATCAAGAAACCTTTCTGGAAGACCTGGTGGTTCTTCGTACTGGCTTTCCTATTGCTGATCAGTGCCTTTGGGGTCATCCTGAAAGTACGGGAGCGCAATCACATCCGCCTGGAAGAGTATCTCAAGACCGAGCTGGAAAAACGCACGAAAGAGGTGATCGAGAAGAAAGAGGAGCTGGAGGTGAAGAACAAGGAGATCACTGACAGCATCAACTATGCCCGGAGGATACAGCGGAACATCCTGCCTCCTTTGGCGAAGCTCCATGATGTGTTCCCCGGTTCGTTCGTTTTCTACCTGCCGCGGGATATTGTGAGCGGTGACTTTTACTGGTGGGGTCCGGTGGATGAAGACCGTTTCCTGGTGGTGTGTGCCGACTCCACAGGACATGGTGTGCCGGGTGCTTTTATGTCGATGATCGGCTCGACGCTGATCAAAGACCTCACCAACCAGGGGCGGTATGAGTCGCCCTCGCAGTTGCTGATGTTCCTGGACCGGGAGATCGTGATGTCCCTCAACCAGGACCGGCAGGGCAAGTCGAATGACGGCATGGATATCACGGTGCTGGAGATCAATCCCTCCACACGGCACATCAAATTCGCTTCGGCCATGCGGCCCGTGATCCTTTTTATCGACCATGAGCTGTTCTATATCCGGGGCAACCGCAGTGGTGTGGGAGGCGAGTTTACGGGGGACAAGGTGTTCGATGATCAGGAATATGACCTGGGCTCCGGCGATACCATATATCTCTTTTCCGATGGTTATCCCGACCAGTTCGGCGGGCCGAAAGGAAAGAAAATGAAAGTGGAAAGGGTGAAAGAGATGCTCGAGGGGATCCACACCCTGCCCATGGACAAGCAGTATGAGCGGGTGAAGAACTATTTCCTGGACTGGAAAGGAGACAGTTTCCAGGTGGATGATGTTCTCTTTATGGGGCTCCAGTTGTAAGGAATTCAGCCGGTCTGCTCCTGGATCTCATCCATTTCCACCAGATGGTTCAGCAAAGCATAGACCGTAAGACCGGAAACGGTTTTGATCCCTATTTTCCGGGTGATGTTCTTCCGGTGGGTGATCACCGTGTGGGTGCTGATGAATAGTTTTTCCGCAATGTCCCTGTTGGTATGGCCGAGGGCCACGAGGCGCAGGATGGTTTTTTCCCGTTCACTGAGTTTTTCTTCCCGCGGGGCAGGATGCTCTTCAAAGCCGCTTTCCCGGATGATCCTGCGTATCTTCTCCAGCAGTTCGCTTTTGGTCAGGGAAAGATCCAGGAAGTGATCCCAGATCTCCCTGTACTCTGACGGCTCACCATCCGTATGAGGCAGCAGCCCGACGATCACCGGTTTGTGAGGCCCTTCTGTCCATGCGGCCGGCAGGCTGGCAGGGGAGACCTGCAGGGTATCGAGGAAAAGGATGTCCGCCTGTACTTTCAGGGCTTTGTCAATATCTTCTGCCAGATATACTTTTTGTGTGATCTCCAGCTCTTCGAGCAGAGATCGCAGACCGGTCCGGAAGATATAGGAGCCGGAGAAGATCAGGAAGCTTATCTGGCTCATACCCCCGAAGATTTATCCCCGTGCGCCTGTTCCCGGATGCTTTTCTCCATCAGGGCCACTTTCGGGACCAGCACCTTCTCTTCGATACGGCTGTGGTCCTGCATATCCTTTTCCAGGTCGAAAAGCATGGCGATGACGTGGTAACAGGCATCGGGATTGCGGGGCGGGGGAAGATACTTGATGATGATGTTCTTCAGGTCGAAGAGCTTTTCTTCAATATCGTCATGCTCCTGGAGGTAATCCATGATGGAATATCCGGTCAGCGGATCCGGGCCCCGGCCGGTGAGATAGTACTGTTCGACCTGCAGGGTGTAGGGGAAGACCTTCTCGTCCTCCCGCCGGATGTGTACGATCAGCTCATTTTTGTACTCCCTGAAGAATTTTATCAGCAGGAAATTATGTTCTTCTTTCTCATAACAGGGATTTTCGCTGTCGGAGATGATCGCCTCTATTTCGGGGATCCTTTTTCCGAGATAATCCTGATGCGTTTGTGTAAGGTAGTCTACGATCAGTTGTAAGGGGAAAGAGATGAGGTGTTCCCTCGGGAAATAATCATGGTCCAGAAAAGAGTTGATGATCTCCAGAAAGAACCGTATATCCAGATCTTTCTCCCGGCATACTTCACGTATGGTCTTGTCTTCGAAGCCGAGGGCAATGCCAAAACGATGCAGGACGGAGATCAGGGAATAATTCCGGTGCACCAGGTCCACCATTTTGGTGTTTTCTGTGATCATTTTTGTAATTTTTATAATGGACCGTTGCCTGAATGACGCTTTGACAAAGATCCGGTCTTTCCACTCCTTCGCTTCATCCTTTGTCCGCCTTAGCTACAGGCGAAGGCGGAGCTTCATCACTTCATTTTCGACCCAGCTTCCTTCCCCCAGTAGTTTGAAGAAGTTTGGAGTGCCTGGAGTTTGGAGTGACTATCATCGCTCCCTACTCCCTACTCCTTACTCTTTTCTCCTTACTCATTTCTCATTTCTCATCGCTTCCTGCCTACCGGCAGGCAGGCATCGCTTTATCATGGTGTCATTACGGTCTCCCAACAAAAACCTATTCCGTTGGCAGCACCAGCAAGGGTGTCTCTTCGGTGTTACTGTGGTTCCCGGCCCTGTCGACGACAAAAAATGTGTATTTAATGGTGTCATAGGGAAAGTTGATATAGAAGAAAGTCACCCGGATCTCACCTTTCATGGTCTTGTCCCTGCCGAGCATTTTAATGTAGGGGATGCGGTAGTTCAGGGGTGTTTTTACATCGTTCTCATCGGCAGGGATGAGCGTATTGTCTTTCAGATAGTATAGCGTGAAAAAGAGGTTGGAGGTGGTGGAATCTCCCACCACCAGAGAGTCGAGGTTGGGCATTCCCAGGTCGCCGTCGCCGTCGATGAAGCGGAAAGAAAGGGTGCCGGTCAGGATGCTGTTCCCCAGGTAGTCCACCGAGTCACGCAGGAGGAATCCGGAGTAAGATATCTGTGGCTCGGGCGGGTAATGCTCGATCTTGCGGCATGACCACAGCAGCACAGTCACCATGAACCCGAATACGATGTATTTGAAAACCCGCTTTTTCATCATCATGATCGCTTCAAATAACATACCAAGATACGACAATATTATTTTTTCCTGAAGAAAATATCAATAGGGACCCCATGGAAATTGAAATTTTCGCGCAGCCTGTTCTCCAGATATCTTCTGTAAGGATCCTTGACATACTGGGGCAGGTTGCAGAAAAAAGCAAAGACCGGCGTCTTTACGGGCAGCTGGGTGACATATTTGATCTTCACATATTTCCCTTTTACCGAGGGAGGCGGGTACTCTTCGATGGCCTGCAGCATCACCTCATTGAGCCGGGAGGTGGGTATCTTTTTCTGCCGGTTACGGTATACTTCCAAACCGGTGTCCAGCATTTTCAGGACCCTCTGTTGCTCTTTGGCAGATACGAACACGATGGGCAGGTCCTGGAAGGGCATGATCTTCTCCCGTATGGTTTCTGTATAAACCTTCATGGTCTGGTGGTCTTTCTCAACCAGGTCCCATTTGTTCACCACCAGGACGATCCCTTTTTTATTCTTTTGTATGAGCCGGAAGATGTTGACATCCTGGGCTTCCATGCCGCGGGTGGCATCGATCAGCAGGAACGCTACGTCCGACCTTTCTATGGCCCGTATGGCCCGCATGACGGAATAAAACTCGAGATCTTCCGACACTTTGGTCTTTTTCCGGATGCCGGCAGTGTCAATGAGGCGGAAATCGTATCCGAATTTATTGAAACGTATGGGTACCATGTCGCGGGTGGTGCCCGAGACAGGGGTTACGATCTGTCGCTCTTCTCCCAGGAGGGTGTTGATCAGCGTGGATTTGCCGGCGTTGGGACGGCCTACCACCGAGAAAGTCGGTATCTCTTCTTCCTCTTCTTCCGAAGGTTTTTCCAGGTTTTCCGTGACGCGGTCGAGCAGATCGCCGGTGCCGCTGCCGTTGATCGAGGAAATGGGAAAAATATCTCCCAGACCCAGTTTGAAGAATTCATTGGCATCGTAAAGCCGCTCATTATTATCCACCTTATTGACCACCGCCAGGACTTTCTTGTCCGTCTTGCGAAGGATGCGGGCTACCGCCTCGTCCAGGTCGGTGATACCAGCTTCCACATCGGTGACGAAAAGGATCACGTCCGCCTCCTCAATAGCCAGGTGTACCTGTTTGCGTATCTCATCCTCAAAGACATCCTCCGGGCGGGTCACATATCCGCCGGTATCCACCACCGAAAAAGTGATGCCGTTCCAGGTGCATTGGCCGTATATGCGGTCGCGGGTGACCCCGGAATATTCATCCACGATGGCCTGCCTGCTTTCGGTGAGGCGGTTGAAAAGCGTGGATTTCCCAACATTGGGCCTTCCTACGATGGCAACGATGTTTCCCATGATCAGTCTTTAATGATATCCGAGGTTCTTAAGCATGCGGTCTTTGTCCCGCCAGTCTTTTTTCACTTTGACGAAGAGCTCCAGGAAGACCTTTTTTCCGAAAAAAGCCTCTATGTCCTTCCGGGCTTCCGTGCCTGTTTTTTTCAGAGCCTTGCCCTGATGGCCTATGAGGATGCCTTTCTGGCTGTCGCGCATGACGAAGATGCGGGCGGCAATGCGGATCAGCTTCTCATCTTCCTTGAAAGACTCGACGACCACCTCCACAGAGTAAGGGATCTCCTGCCGGTAATTGAGCAGGATCTTCTCGCGGATGATCTCCTCGACGAAGAACTTTTCCGGTTTGTCCGTGATCTGGTCCTTGGGGAAATAGGGCGGGCTTTCGGGGAGGAGATCCATGATCCTGTGAAAGAGGGTGTCGAGATTGGCACCCAGCAATGCGCTCACAGGGATACAGGGGCTCTCCGGCAGCAGCTCCTCCCATTTGCGGACCAGCTCTTCCACGCCTTCGGGTGTGGAGAGATCGGTCTTGTTCAGGAGGGTGAGGACGGGTATGGAAGTGTTGATGATCTTTTTCACGACAGGATGTTCTTCGCCGGGCTCTTCCGTAACGTCGGTGGTGAAGAGGATGATGTCGGCATCGTCGAGGGCTGTCTGGACCGTCTTCACCATATACTCCTGCAGTTTGTAGCGGGGTATCACCAGTCCCGGGGTATCGGAGTAAACGATCTGGAAATCCTCACCGTTGACGATACCCAGGAGACGGTGGCGGGTGGTCTGGGCCCGGGAGGTGACGATGGCCAGCTTTTGCCCCACCATCCGGTTCATCAGCGTGGATTTCCCGGTGTTAGGATTACCTATGATGTTGACAAAGCCTGCTTTATGGGGCATGATGGTATTGTGATTCCTGAATGTACAAAGATAGGAATAATTCGGGCACCGGGTTCAGAAGAGACGGCGGTGCAGCATGACGATCTCCTTTTCCGTGAGATAACGCCAGCGACCCCGGGGGAGGGCTTTTTTGGTCAGGCCGGCAAAATAGACCCGGTCGAGGTTCTTTACCTTATATCCCAGTTTTTCGAAGAGACGGCGTACTACCCTGTTCTGTCCCGAGTGTATCTCCAGACCGATCACCCTTTTGTCATCCGGGTTCACGTAAGAGACGGCGTCGGCAGTCACCCTGCCCTCTTCCAGATCGATCCCCTGGACGAGTTTTTCCATGTCAGCCCGGATAAGGTCCTTGTCCAGGGTTACCTGGTAGATCTTTTTTTGGGCATAGCGGGGATGGGTCAGCCGCTCGGCCATGGCACCGTCGTTGGTGAGGAGCAGCACGCCTGTGGTATTCCGGTCGAGCCGGCCCACCGGGAAGATACGGGTACCGGTGGGCAGGTTGATGAGGTCGAGCACGGTCTTCCGGCCTTCCGGATCTTTGGCCGTGGTGATATAGTCTTTCGGTTTGTTGAGCAGGATGTATACTTTTCTCTCCGGGTTGATCTTTTTCCCCTGTAACCTGACCTCAGCGGTCAAAGGTACTTTTGTGCCCAGGTCGACGACCTTTTTCCCGTCGACCGTCACCCATCCCCTGCGGATATATTCATCCGCCTGCCGCCGGGAACAGATCCCGCTCAGGGCTATGTATCGGTTCAGACGTATCTCCTCTGCCTGTTTATCCGGTCGTTTGCTCCGTTTTTTCTTTTTATCTGGCATGTTATTTGTTGCTTTATACAAATTAATGGGTTTGCAAAGGTAATAATTTATGGAAGGTTGCATTCTTTTCTATATAATTGAAGGTCAATAAATCTCAGTAAGACCTGTCCCTTTTGGTTTCCTGGGAACGGGAAAAAGGGGGAGGGCGTTTTTTTATTTAGATTGATTTTTATTACCTTTGCCAGCCAAACTGGTATTAATTAATCAAAAGTAGTTGGATTATGAAAAAAGTTAAGTTTTTGTTTTACGGGATCTTTTTATTGATCGCTGTGATCATGGTATCCTGTTATCCCGGAGGGGCCGAGTATTATAGTGATACGGATATTGTAGCCACGGATTATGATTCGGCATTTTTTGCAACGCATACAGTCCAGACCTATTACCTGGTAGATACGGTGGCCTACCTTACCGATGATCAGGAGGATGTTGACCATACGTATGATGCGCTTATTTTAAGTACGATCAGGGACAACCTGAATGCAATTGGATATCAGCCGGCAGATACCTCCAGCGCCACGCCGCCGGATGTGCTTGTGACGGCATCGGTGACCACATCAACCAGTGTAGGTTGGGTCCCAGGCTATCCTTATTACCCTTATTATCCCTGGTGGGGTTATCCCGGGTGGGGATGGTATTATCCGCCGTATTACGGAGGATATTATTATTCATTCAGTACGGGTACCTTATTTATCACGATGGGTGATCCCAATGATCCTCAAGAGGATGACGATGGTAATATCCAGTTCCCGGTAGTTTGGACTTCGGCCTTTAACGGTATGTTGAGCTCTTCTACCCAGGATATGAAGAGCCGTATCGAGCGTAGTATAAACCAGGCATTTGCCCAGACGAAAGTTTTTCATAAATAATTCAGTAGAAATACAATAGCACATAAAATTTATACAGATGAAAAAGTTTAAGATCATAATAATTTCCGTTTTTGCCCTGATCACCGGGGTGAGCGCTTACGGTCAGGGTTTTTATACCAATCTGGGGTATGATATTTCTTTCCCAATGGGGAATACAAAGGATTTTGTTTCACCCGCCAGCTTCAGGGGATTTACATTTTCGGGTGGTTATTTTATTAATCAAAATATTGCGGTTGAACTGCGGTGGTCATGGCATGTCTTTTACGATGATATACCGTTTGATGTATATGAAGAGGGATCACGTGCCATCAGTGGCAAGCAATACCGTTCTATCAATGCTTTCCCTGTGACTTTTGGAGGGAAATATGTGTTCGGTGATTCCGGATTCCGCCCCTATCTGGGATTTGGTGTAGGGCCTTATAAAACACGCAAAAGGACTGAGATGGGTATCTATTATGTTGAGCACAGGAACTGGCATTTCGGACTGACGCCCGAAGCCGGGTTTATCTATAATTTTGCCTCCGGCGTGGGGATCATGGGCAACGTGAGGTATGATTATATGATGAAAGCCGGTGATGTCGGAAGCCAGGGGAATATCAGTCTCAGCTTAGGATTTATCTTTTCCGGAGGTTATTAAACCTCCGTTTTTTTTGTACGACACCACTTATAATTTCAGGAATTCATGAGAAAAGTATTGATCATTTTTTTGCCGGTGCTGCTGTTATCGGGGATGGTCCCGCTTCTTGCACAGTTTGAGATCACCCCCTATGCCGGCTGGATGCTGGGAGGAGGAAGGTATGAATATAGTGTTGAGAACGGGCCCAGTTACGGTTTGCAGTTGGGCGTGAATGCCGGCGAGGATACCCGGATCATCTTTTTCTATAACAGAATGGATTCCAGGCTGACCAAGGAAACGGCTACCGGTAAAGAAAATCTGACCAACCTGGCTACGGAATATTTACAGGTGGGTGTTTTACGGCAGATCTATCATAATGACAGATTGGCGCCTTTCGGGCTTTTCACCATGGGAACGACCATATTCACGCCCAAAAATTCCGTTTATTATACGCAGTGGATCTTCTCTATTGCGCTGGGGGGCGGTCTTCGTGTGAATATTACCGACCACATGGCTTTTCAGGCCCAGGCGCGGATGCTCATGCCCATGCGTTTTGGCGGAGGAGGGTTCTGGTGCGGTACCGGTGGCTGTGGCGGAGGAGCCAGCGCTTATTCTGCCGTCGTCCAGGGGGACTTCACCGGAGGGCTTGTATTTAGTTTTTAATTCATGTAAACCATAATTGTAAATTTATTGACTATGAAAAAAGGAATCATGTTTTTACTGGGTATGATGCTCATACTCCCGGCTTTCAGCCAGAATAACCAGACAGAAGAAGAGCTGGTGATGTCTTATTTCAAGCTGGAAAAAAAATCCCTCGTGGGACAGGCGATGAACCTTTCGGATGAACAGGCAGATGTGTTTTGGCCCATATACAATGATTTTGAGAGAGAATCCGCCAAGCTGACGCAGATGAGGATCAGTTATCTCAAGGAATATGCGGAGAAATATGAAACGATCACGCCGGAAGAAGCCGATGCGATCATGAAGAAAGCATTTCAGTATCAGAAAAAGCACCTTGCCCTGAATATGAAATATTACAATATCCTGAAGAAGAAGATGGGGGCTCTCGTGGCCACCCGCTTTATTCAGGTGGAGGAATATATCAGTACCGGCGTGAAGATGCAACTGCTGGATGCGATACCGTTTGTAGACTGAAGATCTGAAAGATCATTTTTAAAAAGGGCCGGAAGGCCCTTTTTTATTTTGTTTTTGCCAGGGATGTTTGTTTGACTTTCTGCGATTGATTACCTTGCAGGACAACAGAAAAGATTAATATCATGACACTTATTAGCTCTATATCAGGGATAAGAGGCACGATCGGGGGTAGCCCTGGCGAAGGACTGACCCCGCTGGACCTTGTGAAATTTTCTGCTGCATACGGCATGTGGCTGATCCGCAGGCATACGGAAAAAAAGATAAAGGTGGTTATCGGCAGGGATGCCCGTGTTTCGGGAGAGATGGTGTGTGGCATTGTATGTAATACGCTCAACGCTTTGGGGATAGATACCCTGGAGGTGGGTATGGCCCCCACACCTACGGTAGAGGTGGCCGTGATCAGGGAGCAGGCCGACGGGGGGATCATCATTACGGCGAGCCATAATCCTGCACATTGGAATGCCTTGAAGCTCTTAAATGAAAAAGGGGAGTTCCTGGATGCCCGGGAGGGCGACGAAGTGATGCGCACTGCGGAGGCGGAAGAATTTATGTTCGCCCCCGTAGAAGACTTGGGTATCAGGATCGTACGGAGTGATTTCCACCGGGAACACATTGAGGAGATCCTGTCATTGCCGCTCGTAAGAAAAGAGGAGATCGCTGCTGCGGGGTTCCGCGTGGTGGTCGATGGCGTCAATTCCGTGGGAGGATTTGCCATACCCGAATTGTTGCGTGCTCTGGGCGTGCAGGACATTATTGAGCTGAACTGTGAGCCTACCGGACTTTTTGCCCATGATCCGGAACCGCTGCCCCGCAACCTGCAAACCCTCGCGGAAGCGGTGCGCGAACAGCAGGCCGATCTGGGTATCGTAGTGGACCCGGACGTTGACCGCCTGGCTTTTGTCTGTGAGAACGGGGAGATGTTCGGCGAAGAGATGACCCTGGTGGCGGTAGCCGATTATGTCCTGGCACATCAGCCGGGGGATACCGTCTCAAACCTCTCCTCCACGGATGCCTTGTCGGTGATCACCGAAAAGCACGGCGGGAAGAGGCATCTGGCGGCCGTCGGGGAGGTGAACGTGGTACACAAGATGAAGGAAGTGAATGCGGTCATCGGAGGAGAAGGGAACGGAGGCGTGATCTATCCGCCCCTGCACTACGGCAGGGATGCCCTCGTGGGCACCGCCCTGTTCCTCACCTTTCTGGCAGAGCAAAAGGTCACCCTTTGCGAATTGCGGAAAAACTATCCCGAACTTTTTATGACAAAAGATAAAATATCTGTACCGGAAAATATTTCGGAAAAACAGATGTTCGACAGGATCCGGGAGCATTTTGCAGGATATCCCACTAACAATATCGATGGATTGTACATTGACATGCCCGATGGATGGATCCATTTTCGCAGATCGAACACCGAACCTGTTTTCAGGATCTACATTGAAACTTCTGATAAGGAGCGATCGATACAGCTGAGAGAAGAAGTGTTGCAACTTTTTGAATGAAAGATCTCCGCCGGTGGAATAAAAACGGATCCCGGATTGTCAAAACAATCTGAGAAGGGGCCGGTCAGGTGGAATATTTTCACTCTGGGGGCGTTCTGTTATTGTCCGGCATAATAAAATACCAGGTAAAATGAGCAAAAAGAATAAGAAAAAACAATGGTTTCTGATCAGTCTTATAGCTCTCGGGGTGATCCTTATCATAGGCGGGTTATGGTACTATGGTAATCGTAACAAGAAGGCTGAGATGAAGCAGATCTATGCGAAAGTTCAGCGTGGCAAATTTGAGATCCTGGTGACCGTCACCGGAGAGTTGCAGGCGGAGCATTCGGTGAAGATCATGGCACCTGCGGAATTACGAAGTCGCAACCTGCGTTTCAGCCAGATCAAGATACAGGACCTGATCCCGGAAGGCACGGTGGTGGATTCGGGAGATTATGTGGCCATGCTGGACCGTTCGGCGGCAGACAACAGTCTGAAAGACATGCTGGATGAACTGGAACAGTACCAGGCCAACTACACCAAAACCCGTCTGGATACGACCATGTTATTGCGGGGGTTACGGGACCAGCTGATCAACCTGAACTATGCGATGGAGGAGGCAAAGATCACCCTGGAGCAATCTATTTACGAGCCCCCGGCCACCATACGGCAGGCACAGATCAACCTGGACAAGGCCAAACGGGCCTATGACCAGGCCAAAAAGAACTATGTGCTTAAGGTGCAGCAGGCAGAGGCGGATATGTCGGAAGCGCAGTTCAGATTACGAAAACAGCAACGCAAGGTGCAGGAGATGGAAAAAGTGATCAGCCAGTTTGAAATACATGCTCCGGCGGCAGGCATGGTGATCTACGAGAAAGAATGGGGGGGGCAGAAAAGAAAAGTGGGGTCGATGATCAGTCCGTGGGATCTTGTGGTGGCTACCCTGCCCGATATGTCGTCCATGTTGTCAAAGACCTATGTCAACGAGATCGATATCAGCAAAGTGAAGAAAGGCCAGAAAGTACGCGTCGGGGTGGATGCTTTTCCGGAGAAAAAATATACAGGTGTGGTGATGGACGTGGCTAATGTGGGAGAGCAGCTCCCCAATACCGACGCCAAAGTGTTTGAGGTGAACATCAAGCTGGATGGGAGTGATCCCATCCTGCGGCCGGCCATGACCACCAGCAACCAGATCATCACAGCCTCCTATGACAGTGTGCTTTTCATCCCGCTGGAGGCGGTTTTTGTTGAGGACAGCATCCCTTATGTCTTTACAAAATCCGGCAAAAAACAGGTAGTTCTCCTGGGGCCTGAGAACGAAAATGAGGTGATCGTGGAGAAAGGCCTCAAAGAAGGGGAGAAGCTGTTGCTGAACCGGCCTGAGAACCCGGATAAATATTCCCTGGCGGGCGAGGACCTGATCCCGGTGATCAAAGAACGGGAGCGTCAGAAACGCCTGGAGGAGGAGCGCCAGAAAAGGATGGATGCTGAAAAAGCAGCCCGGCATAAAGCGCGCAGAGGCATGCCTCCGGGCTTTAAGGGCAGGGGGAAAATGCCTGCCGGGAACAAGCGTGGTGTTACCAAAAAAAGCGGTGAGTAGATGTTGTGGGGCGGAAGATATTATCATGACATCGTCATTGCTGTCGAGTCGCTGATCGCCAACAGGCTGCGGTCGGTGCTGACGGCCCTGGGCATCATCTTCGGTGTGGCCGCTGTGATCAGCATGCTGGCCATCGGGAAGGGGGCCAAACAGGAGATCCTGGAACAGATAAAAATGGTGGGGGTCAACAATATTGTCATCACTCCGGTGGTGACCGACGAAGCCGGGAGCAGTGACGAAACCAGCGATGAAGGGAACAAACAAAAGAAAAAGTACTCCCCCGGCCTCACCCTGCTGGATGCCCAGGCGATACGCAAATCCATCCCTTCGGTAAATCTGGTCAGCCCGGAAATATCCCTGAATTCTTTTGTTATGCTCTCCGGTAAACGTTCCCCGGCCAAGATCGTCGGAGTGGCGGGAGACTATTTCAACATTTATAATCTTCCCCTCCTGGAAGGCTCTTTTTTTAATAAATACCAGGAAGAGCACGGGGTGCCGGTATGTATCATCGGGTACAATATCCGGTCGAAATTTTTCACCCATGCCGATCCTGTGGGTCAGTACATCAAGTTCGGGAATGTGTGGCTGAAGGTGATCGGGGTATTACAGAAAACAGATGTGAATGTCTCCCGTTTTGAAAATACGGGAGTGAATGTTTACAATGACAATATCTACGTTCCCGTGAAGACCATGCTGATGCGTTTCCAGAACCGGGCCCTGGTGAACTCCAAGCTGGCACAGAACGTATCGGTCATCAACGGGCCTTTTTTCTTTGCCATGCGCAGTTCCTCCGCGAATGGCAATACCTCTTCCAACTATAATCAGCTGGACCGGATCGTGGTGCAGGTGAAGGAGAGCGAACAGTTGCAGACGACCACGGATATCCTGAGCAGGATGTTCAACCGGCGGCATCTGACCGTGAACGATTATGAGATCACGGTCCCCGAGCTGTTGCTGAAACAGCAGCAGCGAACGAAAGACATCTTTAACATTGTCCTGGGGGCTATTGCCAGTATCTCGCTCATCGTCGGAGGGATCGGTATCATGAACATCATGTTTGCCAGCGTGATGGAGCGGATCAAGGAGATCGGCACGCGCATGGCCATTGGCGCCAAGAAAAAGGATATTGTGATCCAGTTCCTGTCCGAAGCTGTGCTGATCAGTGTCTCCGGAGGACTGGTGGGGATCTTTCTCGGTATCTTCCTGGCCGAAGCGATAGAGCGTATCGCCGGGGTGCTGACCATCGTCAGCCCGGGAGCCGTGCTGGTGGCCTTCATTGTGTCGGCTTCGGTAGGAGTGATCTTCGGCTATTCTCCGGCCAAGAGGGCTTCGGAAAGGGACCCCATTGAGTCACTACGTTATGAATAAGTATCTCTTACGTTGAAAACAGATCTGAGATGAAGGAATTTTTCCGTACTACCCGGGTGATCTTTTTTATTACAGGAATGCTCCTGGCGCTGCCGGGGGCTGCACAGGATACCATTCATCTGACCCTTGACCAGGTGCTGCAGCTGGCGCACGACCAATCGCCACAGGCGATCATGGCGAAACATCAGTTCCGGGCAGATTACTGGTCGTTCCGTTCTTTTAAGGCGAAATACCTGCCGGCACTGACCATGAATGCTACCATCCCGGATTTCAGCAGGGCTTTTGAGCGGGAATATGACTTCAATACGGGGCAGGAGTATTATGTGGAAAAATACCGCAATAATTCGACCCTGGGCCTCTCCCTGACACAGAACATTGGTCCTACCGGGGGTACGGTCTTTGTCAATACCCAGCTGACCCGCTTCGACGAGTTCGGAGAACGAAAGAACTCGCAGTACATCACCACCCCGGTCAGCATCGGGATCAGGCAGCCTCTTTTCAATTACAATCCCCTGAAGTGGGAAAAAAAGATCGAGCCGCTGAAGTATGAAGAGGCCAAAAAATCTTTCCTGGATGCCATAGAGCGTGTGAATGAGCGGGCGGTCAATCTCTTTTTCAATCTTGTGCTGGCGCAGATGAACATGGAGATCGCCAAAATGAACTATCACAACTCGGACACCCTCTACCGCATTGCCCAGGGCCGGTACAATATCGGGACGATCGCTGAAGATGATCTGTTGCAGATGCAGTTGAGCCTGCTGAATGCCGGAACGGCCCTGAACCAGGCGGGTATTGATCTGCAGATCAGGGAATATCAGTTGCGTTCTTTTCTGGGATACAATGACAACGTAAAGATAATGCTGGAGGTACCCAGCGAGATTCCCAAGCTTTCCGTTAATGTTTCCGAGGCGCTGGCACTGGCACAGAAGAACAATCCCGATATCCTGGATTTTCAGCGGCAGTTGCTGGAGGCCCAGAGTAATATGATACAGGCCAAACGCCAGCGGGGTGTCAATGCCAACCTTTTTGCTTCGTTCGGATACACACAACAGGCTCCCTCCTTCCCCGAAGCCTATCAGGATCTGCTCAACCAGCAGCATGTGCAATTGGGGTTTACCCTGCCTATTCTGGACTGGGGCCTGAACAAGGGAAAATATAAACTGGCCCAGTCGAACCAGGAGGTGGTAAAGACCAATATACAACAGGCCAAGATCGACTTTGACCAGGAGGTGATCCTGAATGTGGCTCAGTTCAATCTGCAGGATGATCAGGTGATGATCGCGGCCAAGGCGGATACCATTGCCCAGAGAAGATACAAGGTGACCAAGCAGCGTTTCCTTATCGGGAAGATCAGTGTGCTGGATCTCAATGTGGCCGACTCGGAGAAAGATGTGGCACGCAGAGGTTATATCAGTGCTCTCCGGCAATACTGGAGTTATTTTTACGGCCTGCGCCGTCTCACCCTGCATGATTTTCTCAGCGATCAGGACCTGACGGAGGATTTCGAGAAACTGGTAGAATGATTTGGTAATAAATTATTTATCCTCAATGAACGGACTTTCTGCATAAAATACCCTTTATCAGCAGAATGGCCGTTTTTTTTTAAAAAAAATCCTATCTTTGCCCGACATTTTTCAAGAGTACAGGAATTAACACTTTAAATAGCTAGAAAATGCAGAACAAAGGGGCTATTCTTTTTCTGGCAATAACACTGGTTGTTGTCAGTCTTTACCAACTCTCTTTCACGGCCGTGACCTATAAGGTGAAGCAGGATGCCAAGGCATATGCGCAGGGGGATCTGAACAAAGAGTTGCATTATCTGGATTCCATTGCGGGTCTTCCGAAAGATAAATGGAGTTTCCTCGGCAACACATTCCGGGAGTGTCAGCAGAAAGAGATCAACCTGGGTCTTGACCTGAAAGGGGGGATGAACGTGATCCTGGAGGTTTCGGTGCCTGATATCATCAAAGCGCTTTCCAATTACAGCAAAGATACTACCTTCCTTCGTGCCCTGAAACTGGCCGAGGAATACCAGAAAAGTAGCAGTGAGGATTTTGTGAGCCTTTTTGGGAAAGCTTTTGAAACGATCGCGCCGGGAGCCCGTCTGGCGGCCATCTTCAATACGATGGAGCTGAAGGACAAGATCGATTTTAATTCTACCAATGCAGATGTGCTGAAGGTCCTTCACAAAGAGGTGCAGGATGCCATCGACAACTCATTCCTGGTCCTTTCCAACAGGATCGACCGTTTTGGGGTGGTGCAGCCCACGATCCAGAGGCTTTCCACCCAGGGGCGTATCATGATCGAGCTGCCGGGGGTGAAAGACCCTTCGCGTGTGCGGAAGCTGTTACAGGAGACCGCCAACCTGGAGTTCTGGGAGACCTACGACAATTCGGAGGTAGGACCTTATCTGGTAAAAGCGAATGATCTGTTGCGGAATATACTTGCCGCCAGCGGGGATACAACACAGGCAAACACTCCTGCCTCTGCAGAGAAAGCAGGCGGTCAGAGCAAGAAAGCAGAAAAAGCTGCAGCAGCATCGAAAGATTCGGTGTCTGCTTCCGACTCGTTGCTGCAACTGCTGCAGGAGGATACTACGAAAAAAGCAAATGAACAACAGAGCCTGGAAGCTTTCAAAAAAGAAAATCCCCTGTTTGCCGTCCTGCGGCCCAATACCACGCGTGACGGGAAGTATGTCCCCGGATCAGTGATCGGATATGCTGTGGCCCACGATACATCCGTGGTGAACAGATATCTCAGGATGAAGCAGGTACGGGCCTTATTCCCGCGGAACATGATCTTCCGCTGGCATTTCAAGCCATATAAATATGCACCCGGACAGAATCTTTTCGAGCTGCATGCGCTCAAAGTGACCACACGGGACGGTCGTGCACCTCTCACGGGAGAGGTGATCACTTCGGCCCGGGAGGAGTTTGACCAGAATACCGGCCAGGCACGTGTGACCATGTCGATGAACGCCGAAGGATCCAAGGTGTGGGCCCGTCTGACACGTGAGAACGTGGGCAGGTCCATCGCCATTGTCCTGGACAACTATGTATATTCCGCTCCCCGGGTCAACTCGGAGATCAAAGGCGGGAATTCCGAGATCACCGGTGATTTCACCATTGATGAGGCCAAGGACCTGGCCAACATGCTCAAGTCAGGGAAGATGCCGGCGCCGGCCAAGATCATCCAGGAGGCGGTCGTAGGACCTACCCTGGGGAAAGAAGCCATCCATGCCGGTCTGACCTCCTTTGCCATCGCATTCCTCATCGTGTTGCTCTACATGATGTTCTATTACAGCCCGCGTGCCGGTGCGGTAGCTGACCTGGCATTGTTCCTGAATGTGTTCTTTATCGTGGGGGTGCTGGCCTCCCTGGGTGCTGTCCTCACCCTCCCGGGTATCGCCGGTATCGTGCTGACGGTGGGTACCTCCGTCGATGCCAACGTGCTGATCTATGAACGTATCAAGGAAGAGCTGCGGGCAGGCAAAGGGATCAAAAAGGCCATCGCGGAAGGGTATAAGAACGCCAACTCAGCCATTATCGACGCCAACGTGACCACTTTCTTCACAGGGGTTATCCTGTATATTTTCGGTACAGGCCCGATCAAAGGCTTTGCCACAACCCTGGTGATCGGTATCCTGACCTCCCTTTTCTCGGCTATCTTCATCACCCGACTGGTGTACGAGAGGATGCTCAAGAAAAACAGCGTCATCACCTTTTCGACCAAACTTACGGAGAAAGCGTTCAGCAATATGAACTTCAGGTTCATTGAAAAAAGAAAGATAGCCTATGTTATTTCAGGGTTGCTGATCCTCACTGCTATCGTTTCTCTGACAATAAGGGGGCTGAGCCCCGGCATCGATTTTACGGGTGGCCGTACCTATGTGGTGCGTTTTGACAAAGCCTATCCCACCCAGGATGTCCAGAAAGAGCTGGCCAAGGTCTTCGGGAAAGTACCGGAGGTGAAGGTGTACGGAAATGTTGACCAGTTGAAGATCACCACCCAGTATATGATCGATGATCCTTCGGCCGACAACCTTGTGGACCAGAAACTGTACCAGGGGCTGAAACCCTTCCTGGGCGACAATGTTGATTTCCAGACCTTCCAGGAGAAGTACAAACAGAGTTCACAGACCGTTGGGCCGACGATCGCCTATGATATCAAGATACAGGCCATGTATGCGGTGCTGCTGGCCCTTATCTTCATGTTCCTTTACATCATGTTGCGATTCCGGAACTGGCGTTTTGGGTTCGGTGCTGTGGCAGCTCTGATCCATGACTCGCTGATCGTACTGGGTACCTTCTCACTTTTCTATGGCATCATGCCTTTCTCGATGGAGATCGACCAGTCGTTCATCGCCGCTATTCTGACCGTGATCGGTTATTCGGTGAACGATACGGTGGTCGTGTATGACAGGATCAGAGAGTATCTGAGGCTCTATCCCAAACGGGCCAAGGAAGAGGTGCTGGATGCGGCCGTGAACAGCACCATAGGCCGTACGATCAATACCTCGTTAAGTACGTTCCTGGTGTTGCTTGTCGTCTTCCTCTTCGGGGGTGAGGTGATCCGCGGATTCATCTTCGCCATGCTGATCGGTGTGTTCGTGGGTACTTATTCCTCCATCTTTGTCGCCACACCGCTTGTGTATGACACCATGAAGGATAAAGGTCCGGACCATCAGGAGAAAACACCCAAAAGGAAAAAGAAACTCAAAAAATAAATAAATAAGTATGGCAAGGAACCCCGGCAGATGACCGGGGTTTTTTGTTACTATAAAAAAGATGCGGCACATCTTAATATTGTGCGTGATCTTTTATTAACTTCGCAACGCAAAGAAACGGAGGACAGGGATGAGCGATCTGTTATTCATTAGCGGCCAGGAGGTGATCATCGTTTTTGTGGTGGTATTGCTGCTTTTCGGGGCGAATAAGATCCCTGAAGTGGCGCGGGGCCTGGGCAAGGGAATGAAAGAGTTCAAAAAAGCCACCGATGAGATCAAAAAGGAGATCAATGACAATGCCGCTGACATCCTTGATGATGTGGACGATCTCCGGGACAATCTCAATGATATAAAGTGATGGTTCTCACAGGTATGCTGTGGCATCCTTTTCCTCACGGGACCGTGGGGAACATTCTCTATTTTGTTATCGGTGTGGCCCTGTTGTGGGTCAGCGGGAAATACCTTATCAAAGGAGGGGTGGCCCTGGGACAGGTGTTCCGTCTCTCGCCCCTGGTGATAGGCATTACGGTGATCTCGGTGGGTACGTCTGCTCCCGAGTTGCTGGTGAGCATCAAGGCGGCAGTCTCCGGTCATCCCGACATCGCCGTAGGCAATGTGGTGGGCTCCAATATTGCCAACATAGGTTTGGTGCTGGGGCTGACCGTACTTTTCATGCCGATCCTGATCCCCGATAACAGGTTCCGTATTGACAGTCTGGTGATGCTTGGGGTTACCGTGATTTTTATCGCCCTGGCCTGTTGGGGCGAGAGGTTGTCCAGGGTGGACGGGGCTGTCATGACCGGTCTGATCGTTCTATATGTGATCTTGTTATTGATCAGATCACCCAAAGAGGCAGGTACCCTGACGGTGGAGGAAGAAAAAAAACGGTGGCGCTGGTGGGTGGCACTGACGGTGGTGGTGATATCTTCCTTTGGGCTGGCACTGGCTGCCGATTATGTTGTGCTGGGGGCATCTGGCCTGGCCCTGAGCATGGGCGTTGACGAGAGGGTCATCTCGCTGAGTATGGTGGCCCTGGGGACCAGCCTGCCCGAGCTGACCGCTTCCCTGACGGCCATTATCAGGAAAGAACCTGATATGTCAGTGGGCAATATCCTCGGATCCAATATTTTCAATCTTTTCGGGATCCTGGGTGTGACTGCGCTTATCCATCCTTTGCAGATCAACCGGGAGATCCTGCGGTTTGATGTGGTCTATCTCCTCATCATTGCGGTATTGCTCGTGATCCTGGGACGCCTGGGAAGAGAGCTGAGCAGAAGGGACGGAGCCATCCTCCTGTTGCTCTATGCCCTTTATATAGCGATCATTTTTAAGGTGATCAACGGCGCTTTCTTACATCTGGACCTGTTTTACAATGCATTTTGTTCATAGAATATTACAGATATGATACGCACATCAGGAATAAAGAAAAAATATGGCACCCTGGAGGTGCTGAAAGGCATCGACTTTCAGGTGGAGAGCGGTGAGATCATCTCCATCTACGGCGCTTCGGGAGCCGGCAAGACCACTTTCCTGCAGATCCTGGGCACGCTGGACGATCCCGATGCAGGAGATATCTTTTATGATGATGTCAATGTAAGAACACTGAAAGATAATCAGCTGGCTCGTTTCCGGAACCGGCATATTGGTTTTGTCTTTCAGTTCCATCATCTTCTGCCTGAGTTCACGGCCCTGGAGAATGTATGCATCCCCGCTTTTATCCTGGGGGTACCCAAACGGGAGGCCGAGGAGCGGGCGATGGGCCTGCTGAAGGACCTTAACCTTGAAGGGCGTGCTTCTCATAAGCCTTCCGAGCTCTCCGGCGGTGAACAGCAGCGGGTGGCCGTGGCCCGTGCCCTGATCAACCAGCCGGCGGTGCTGCTGGCCGATGAACCCTCAGGCAACCTGGATTCGCAGAACAAAAAAGAGCTGCATGAACTGTTGCTGAGGATCCATGATGAGAAGGACCAGACCATCGTCATTGTCACCCACGACAAGGATCTCTCGGCCATTGCACACCGGCGCCTGCTGATGAAAGACGGAAAACTGTACCATGACTGATCATCGTCAGAAGAGGTCATGAGCGATCGTTTGTTTCGGTTCAAACAATTTTCCCTGCGCCAGGAACATGCGACCATGCGCATAACCACGGATGGTGTTTTGCTGGGGGCATGGGCTTCCTGCGAAGGCGCCCGCACGATCCTGGACATAGGAGCGGGGACAGGCCTGATCGCGCTCATGCTGGCACAGCGTTGCCCGGCCGGGATCACCGCCCTCGAGCCGGATGAGAGTTCCTGTAAAGACCTGAGGTACAATGTGACCCATGCCCCGTGGGCAGAACGGATCGTTGCCTCGTGTATGAGCCTGCAGGAATTTGCGGAGCAGGCAGAGGTAACAGAACGGTTTGATATAATTGTAAGCAATCCTCCTTTTTTTTCGGACGACAAGCTGCCGGAACGTCCGGGTGACAGGACCTCCCGGCATGCGTTAACGTTAACGCACGGGGAGCTGATCGGGCTGGGGGCTTCCCTGCTGTCGCAGGAGGGACGGTTCAATGTGATCCTGCCGGCCAGGTATGAGGCAAAGATCATTGCCCTGGCCTCGCAACACCGGCTTTTCTGCAACCGGCTGCTGCGGGTTCGCTCCCGTGCGGAGAAACCCGTCAACAGGGTGTTGCTGGAATTCGGAAGAGAAAAATTGCCATTGCAGACGGATCTCCTGACCATCCACCGCGGGGATGGGTACACGGACGAATTCACAGATCTTACAAAGGCGTATTACCCGGCCTTCTGATCCTTACCCTCCGTCTCTCCACAGTCCCATTTTTCCTAAAAACGCCGTAGGGGCACAAAATTTTGGCCCCTGCGGATTAACTGTTGGTTTATCTGTTTCCTGAAGATAACAGGTTCAGGCTTTCATCGCCGGCATCTCACTTTCCGGGAGGCCATACACTTCGGTGAGACGGATGCCTGTCTCTTCCAGCCCCTCCAGGACAGGATTATATATTTCGGGGATCACCGGGCGGTACACGCCTGTGACATCGATCTTTCCTTTGAGGATAAGATGCACGGCGATGGCTGCCGGCAGGGCCACCGTACGGGCCACGGCCGTATTGGTGTCGGGGG
>WFRO01000125.1 GCA_015486475.1 Bacteroidales bacterium | reverse complement strand
TCACCGGCTTTCATCTGGATGAATATATTGACATGCCGGCCACCCATCCGGCCTCTTTCCGGAAATACCTGAAAGAGCGCTTCGTGGACAAGGTGCCCCTGAAGCAGTTTTATTATGTGCAGGGTGATACGGGCGATCCGGAGGGTGAGTGCAAGCGCCTGGGGGAGATCATCCGCAAAAATCCTATCGATGTGGCATTCATCGGCATCGGTGAGAACGGTCATCTGGCCTTCAATGATCCCCCGGCCGATTTTGAGACCGATGAGCCTTATCTGGTCGTGGAGCTGGACGAGGCCTGCCGCCACCAGCAGATGGGGGAGGGGTGGTTCCCCACGCTGGAAGATGTGCCGCGCCGTGCCATCAGCATGTCGATCCGCCAGATCCTGAAGTCGAAGGCGATCATCTGCAGCGTGCCCGACGAGCGGAAAGCCAGGGCCGTGCAGGGCGCGGTGGAGTCGGAGGTCACCCCGATGATCCCCGCTACCGCGCTGCAGGACCATCCCGCCACCTGGCTCTTCCTCGACAAAGCCTCTGCCTCGCTGCTGTCCGGACATTGATCGAACATAATTAGTTACATTTTATGGACAACGCTTTCAACTGGCTCGACACCCTCGTGGTGGTGGTCTATTTCCTGGGCATCACCGGCTACGGCCTGTGGCTGACACGCCGCGTGAAGACCAGTGACGGTTATTTCCGCGGTGAACGCAAGTTCAACAAATGGATCATGATCGCCCAGGGCTTCGGGGCAGGGACCCACTCGGAAAATTTCGTGGCCCAGACGGGCGCCAGCTTTCAGATGGGTTTCGCCTCGATCTGGTACCAGTGGAAGAACATGGTGATCACCCCTTTCTACTGGCTCATCGCCCCCTGGTACCGCCGCAGCGAGCGGACCACCGTGGGGGAGATCGTGGAAGACCGTTACGGCAGGAACATGGGCATCTTTTACACGGTTTTTGCCATCCTCTTTTTCATCTTTGCCCAGGGAGCCATGCTGAAAGGGGCGGGGAAGGTGATCTCCGTGGCCACCAACGACATGATCTCCACCGACGGGGTGGTCTATGCCATGACCGCCGCCTTTATCCTTTACAGCTTCTTCGGGGGACTGGTCTCTTCGGCCTATGCTACCTTCATCCAGGGGTTCATGATCATTATTCTTTCCCTCATGCTGATCCCGCTGGGCCTCGGCAGGGTAGGGGGCATGGAGGGGATGCACCACCTGCTGCCGGCCAATTTCTTTGAGCTGTTCAGCCCCGAGCTGGGCATCGGTTGGTTCACCATCGCCATGTTGGCCCTCAACGGTGTCATCGGTATCACGGCCCAGCCCCACATGGTCTCCATGTGTGCCACGGGCCGCACGGAACGCGACGGCCGCCTGGGACAGACCTACGGCTCCTTCGTGAAGAGGACCGTGACCATCGGATGGGCTTTCACGGGTCTGATCGTCGCAGCCCTGGTGCTGCAGAACGGAAAAAACCTTAGCGACCCGGAGATGGCCTTCGGCTATGCCACGCGCGAGCTGCTCTTCCCAGGCCTGACAGGCCTCATGGTGGCCTCTATCCTTGCCGCCAATATGTCGTCGGCCTCCAACTTTATGGTCAACTCGGGAGCGCTTTTTACAAGGAATATCTACAAAGTTTTGTTAAAGAGAGATGCCAGTGACAAAGAGTTGCTCTGGGTGGGAAGGGTCTCCAGTCTGGGCCTCACCCTGCTGGGGGTATTGTTCGCATTGTATGTGAAAAGCGTCCTGCATGCTTTTCTCTTTGTAGAGACCATCGCCGCTTTCATGGGCATTATGATCTTCGGCGGGGTGGTCTGGAAAAGAGCCAACCGCTATGGCGCCCTGGCAGGGGTGCTTACCGCCTATGTTCTCTATTACATGCTCAATTATCTGCAGACCGGCGCCTTTGAGATCGTTTACAAGTGGAAGCCGGCGCCCTTCGGCTGGGCCATGCTGGCCGGTTTTACAGTGATGATCGTCGTTAGCCTCCTCACTCGACCGGAGAAAAAAGAGAAGATAGACCGGTTTTTCGGCAACATGCTCCGGCTCTCCGACGAAGACCGTATCCGCAACGGGCAGAAACCCCTGGCAGCCCCGCTGGGTCATGACCTGCTCCTGCTCGACCTGCCCTCCTGGTTCACCCGCGAACGTTGGAAGGGCTTTCCAAAAAGATACAAAGAGGATCTCCTGGGATTCCTTTATGCCTGGCTCTTTGTGGGAGGGCTGATCCTCCTGGCCTGGGGTATCATAAAAATGTGACCGGGCCAATGATCCCCTTGCCTTACGGCAGAAAAAAAAGCAATAGTGCCAACCGGCACTATTGCTTTTTATAGATGAAATGAAACGAGTGACATGTCAACTTAATTATGACGCATCCAATTCACCTTTTACCCTTCGCGCCCCATCGGTAGGGGGATTAATGGAATAATGGAATGTTGGAAAAATGCCTGGCTGCCGGTAGGCAGGATGAGATATAGTGATAACCCAATCCTATAACTTTTAACTTTAGGCACTTTTTACTTTTAACTCCACACTCCACACTCCACACTTATATAAGGTCAGGGGGGCGGGCAGGCTATGTAATGCGTTGTTTTAAGGTTGACTTATCACGAGTAGTTATCTGACGATCAGTTTCTTTACGACCGTGTTTTTCTCATAGGTACATTTCACCAGGTACAGGCCTTTGGTCAGATGGCTGATGTCAAGGCTCTGGTGTGGCTGGAGGATCAGCCGGTTGACCACGATCTTTCCGGTAATGTCTATGATCCTGATCTCAGACCCCGGCTCAGCATTGACCCTGATGGAACCATGCGCCGGATTGGGATAGAACAGAGGCTCATCGCCTGAAAGGATCTCAGCCACTCCGGTGGGAGCTTCTTTGACCACCAGGGTGAACATGGTGGTATCGGCATGCATCCCGTCATCCAGGATGACAGTTATTTTTACCGTGTCGGGGGTTGCAGAGGTAGGTGAGGCTGTGAGCGTACCTCCCTGGTCAATGGTCACCCAGTCGACCTCCGGATCGGTGAGGACCGAGAAGGTGCCCCAGCCCTCATGCACCACCTGGTATTCGAAGACACTGTCCACATAAACGGAATCATCAGGGATCGCTGTGATGGACGGTGCTACATATTTTTCCAGACTGATGTCATCAAAGTAATAGGTCCCGGTGTTCTTCCCTGCCTGCAGCCGGAAGGATACGGTGGAGATCGTATCGGCAAAGACCGTGTCAAAACTGTACTCATTCCAGTCCTCGCTGAGGATATAGCCCATTGTCACCGAATAAGCGTATGAAGTTCCCTTGTAACATGCCAGAATAACGTACATGGAGTCAACCCCTGCCGATCCTTTGCCATAAAAGCTGACATGAAAAGTGTCGGCAGTATTTATCCTGATCCTCGGGGTTTCCTTCAATACGACATGGGCTGCCGTGTCGTCGGAAACGGTCACATCTATTCTGGCGGATATCTCGCCGGCATGCTGAGTGTCCTTTTCTTCGGTGAGGGTCGCTTCTGCATCACCGGACAAGTTGAGTCCCCAGCCGAAATCGACCCCTTCTTCAAAGCCGCCGTTGGGCACCCCGATCACCTCCTGGATCATGAGATCATCATAATAATATTTGCCCAGGGCCGCCCCGTTCTGTAATTTCGGGATGAAGTAGGGATACCCTTCCACAGCCGTGTAGAACCACTTGTATTGCTGGTAAGAGGTGGTCAGCGGAAAAGGATCGGAGGACCTGTTCTTCTTGTTGGCCTTTCCGTCCCTGGATTCCATCTGGAATCTAAAGGGCATATCGGCGCTTTCTGCTTTGGCCCAGACAGTTACCAGGTAAGAACTCACCGAAGAATGTTCGGGCAGAGAATCAGCCAGGTACATCATCATCTTCTCCACCCCTCCTGACGAGGGCAGGGTGGTTACATCAAAGAGAGCAGCGGAATCCCCGCTGTGCGCATCCGTTGTAGTGGCCAGCTTGCCCTCACTCTTTTTCAGAAGCTTCAGCTTCCAGAAGCTTACGCCGTCCTCAAAATCCCCGTGCAGCATGATATTTTCCCCATACTGGGAAAAAGCTGCAGGAGCAATAAAAACAGTGAAAAGAAGCACCAACAGGGCTTTCACTGTCTTCCGGTTCAGTTTTCTGAGTAGATCATTTTTCATAGCTAAAAGGTTTGGTTAAACAATAAATTTATAAAATAATTAATAAAATAAAAAATTCCGGTATGTTGATGTATTTCACAATCTTATATCAATCAATAATTTGCGTAAATATTTTACCATCCGGAAAAATTCAGAATTTTATGATCCGTACGGTCTGCTTCATATTCTTCAGGTTAAAAAAAAACAAGTAAGCCCCGGGAGGAATATTGCCGGCAGGGATCCTGACGTTCCTTTCTCTGAAGATCCCTTTTAAAAGAATCTTCCCGGACATATCTGTCAACAGGTATTGAATATCCCCGGCGGTTGTTCTCCTTTCGATCCTGATCTCATCCCTGAATACCGTCGGATAAACTTTAACCATGTGGTTTCCTGATGAGAACCTCCGGACCTCCCCGGCAGAGGTAATGATCTCTCCCGCAGGGAAGAGGTTGTCATAATACTCCCCTTTTGTGAGTGTAAGATAATCTATTGCCATGCCGGAGGATCGTTCTCCAGCTTCCAGCACCACTTCCAGCGCGGTGTCTGCCGGCAGGTTCTCCGTAAAACGGATCATATTCCACACATCCGGGGCCGTTGATACAAAACCCTGCAGGGTGTCCTCCAGGACAAGCTGCCCGTTGCTGTTGAATATTTTCAGCGAAAGTGTGCCTTCTGCCACCGGATCCTGATAACGGATATACATCTCATAGGATCCGTTTTTTGGACAGTATACGCTGTTCATGGTGACGGCTCCTTCCGTGCCGGTATATGACACATATCCCGTGCCTGAGTAGCCTTCTGAAGCGTTGTCAGTCATTGTGCTGCCGGACAGACTGCCCTCTTCAGATTCATACAGGGTCATCAGGGCCTCTACGGGGTCTTTCCGCAGATATCTTGTGGAGGGATCCTTCTTTTGTGATGTGCCCCAGGGCCCGATGCCTTTGCCGGATCCGTCAGGACTGTACATGTTCCATACCGCCGTGGCATATCCCCTTTTTTCTGCCTGTACCCTCACCCAGAAAAGCCATCGTTTCAGGTCGGCCGACGGAGAGACATTGTCCACCCCGAATTCGCCCAGGTACAAAGGCAGCGGTACCGTATTGTGCCGTTGTGCCCACGCAGCGTTGGCGGCTGCCACCTCATCGAATTTATCCTCCGTTTCTGTCCAGTCGGGATCGTCGTCGCCGGACTCCCCCCAGCGGACCGTCTCTCCGGAAGAGCCCTGCTTGGTGAAATCGCGCGGGTCGTAATAATGATAGGTGCCGATGAGACAGGTGTCGCCGGCCGGGAAAATGTTGTCGTTAAAAGCGTTTATCAGTGCCTGCCGGGTAGAGAAACCCTGACCGGAAACAATGATCATCCTTCGCTCATTGCCTTGTACACTCCGTATGCTTTGGATACTCTCATTCACGATCTTATACAGATCCACCCCGTTGTGCGGCTCGTTCATGATCTCAAAAGCCACACTGTCCAACGGATAATACGCGAAATACGCTGCCACCTGTTCCCATATCTTTTTCAGCTCGGGCAGATCGGCATCGGTATACTCCTGGTTGTAGGTATGCAGCGGATCGACGATCGCCACCAGCCCGTTATGTATACAAGAATCCACCGCTTTCCCTATGTTCTCCATCCGCTCGGGGATGATCGTGTAATCGGGAGCATCGCCGGTATATAAATAGAGCTTCCCGCCGATGCGGCAGTGGGTAAAATGATTTTTTGCCAGCAGCCGGAAATCCGCGCCCGAAGCATATCCGCCCTCGATCTTGGAAGCCATGAAATTGGCGCCCCTCCACATCCTGTGCAGGAAAGCGTAAGCATCAGACCGGTTCCCGGGATCGTCAGGGGTCTGTGCCCTCACACCGGCATGTAGCCAAAGCAACAGGCTCGTGAGGATCAGTATTCTGGTCTTGTATTTTATGCTATCCGGTTTCATCAATGGGATACTATGAATTTATTTACCTGCTCTGTGTCTCCCGACCGGGTGTGTAAAAAATAGAGCCCGTTCTCCAGCGCAGAGATCTCCAGCGGGAACAGACACTCTCTTTTGTTGATCATCATCCGGCCTGAAACATTGTAAACGGCAATGTCCAGGGGTACTTTGGAATTACTGTAAAGAAAATGACCGGCAGGATTGGGATAGAGTACCAGAGGCTCCCCCCGGCGTATCGTGGCGGTTTTGGCGGGGGTAAAAAAAGCATGTTGCTCATCCCACCATTGCTGGGCCAGGGTCAGCATCGAATCGCGCACGTCCGCATACAGGGAGTCATAGGCAAAATTCCTGGTCTCAAGCGGATCGGTTTCATAGTCATACAGCTCTTCAAAAACAATGCGGGAAGGATCCCAGGCCTCCACATCCGGCCGCATGCCTGAGTTATTGAAACGCAGGGTATAGCGGTACCGTTCATTCCTGAAGGAGTAGGTGGCGTGCCCACCGGACCTGTATTCCGTGACAGCAACCTTTTTTACCGGATCACTGCTTCCTGCGATCACCCCGGCCAGGCTCTTCCCCTGTATGAACCCGGGGACCTCCACGCCGGTCAGGTCACACAGGGTGGGGAAGATGTCCAGGAACTCCACGGGATGATCGTATAGAGAATGTTGATCCCCCGGCACATAGAACAGGAAAGGTACGCGGGCCGCCTGTTCGAAGACCGTATGTTTGCCCCACTGGTTGTGATCGCCCAGATGATACCCGTGGTCCCCGAAGACCACGATGACGGTATTCTGGTCCAGGTCCTTTTCCTTCAGTTTTTCCAGGAGCTTGCCCACCTGGGCGTCGATGTAAGATACGCAGGCGTAGTAACCATGCAACAGCCGCCGCTGATGTGCGGGGTCCAGGATGCTGTCCCCCAGCGCGGGATCGCTGTAGGTCCATTCGTCCGGGATATCCACATATTTTTTCGGCTCGGGCTTGTGATAGGCATAATCCGGGCTCCCCACAGCCATCTGCTGAAAAGGAGCCAGATCAAAAGAGTCCTCCTGGTACAGGTCCCAGTATTTTTTCGGTGCGACGAAAGGAATGTGCGGTTTCTTAAAACCCACGGCCAGGAAAAAAGGCTTCCCGGAGGAAGCAAAGCCATCCAGTTTGGACAATGCTTCGTTGCAGAACTGCCCGTCCAGATATCCGTCATCCCCGACACCCTCCGGGCCGCATTCTGTGGCTGTGTTGGCCTCCACCCGCCATTGTCCTCCCACGAAATCGCCATATTCCGGAGGATATGTGTAGCTGTTCCATTGCGTATAGGTCTGTGACCAGGAGAGGGAGTCGTGTCCGTCATCCACATTCCTGGGATCGAACACCTTGCCGATGGCTGCCGTGGTATAACCGTGCTCTTTGAAATACTGCGGCAGGGTGGTGATACCCGGGCTCACCTCCCTGAGCTGGGAAGAGAGGTTCCGGATGCCGCTGCCGTCGGGTGTCTGGCCTGTCAGCAGACTGGCCCTTGTAGGGCCACACACCGGCCACTGACAATAGGCTCTGCTGAACAGTACCCCTTCATCGGCCAGCCTGTCGATGTTGGGCGAGACCACCGTGGTGTTGCCGTAGCAGCCCAGCAACGGCTTGATATCATCAATGGCGATGAAAAGCACATTGCGCTGCTGCGCGGAAACCGAAGCCGCCGGCAGGAGCACCCAAAAGGCCAGGAGATATGT
>WFRO01000124.1 GCA_015486475.1 Bacteroidales bacterium | reverse complement strand
GCATTGACGATATTGTAAATGAACACCAGCACCGGCCCGGCGAGCTTCTTCAGTTGCCAGTATAGGGATAGACGTTTCTTCACAGCGATGGGCGCCGTAATAAAGGCCCAGGAAAACACCGCCAGGATGTTACCGATGAGGCCGCCGAGGAACATGTCGGTCACCGACACGCCATGGGCCACGAACAACATGCCGATGACGAACTCGGTGCCGGCGACATGCTCGCCCGCATACATGCCCAGGAAGTTGCCGATGCCCTGCAGCTTGTTCTTTGTGACCGGCTCCCGGTCAAACTCATACAAGGCATCCAGACGCTGTGAGAGGGTAGCTGCTTTGCTCATGGAAGATCGTTTGGACGCCTAAAATATAAAAAATTTGTAACCGGCGGGGTAACCCAGCCTCGAATAATTCAGCAACCTTAAAATAATGTTTTGTGCAGCTGCCCCTCCCCGTGACCTTACAAAAGCTCCTCAGCATTGGGGATATTCAGACCATACAGCATTGCCCTGCTAAAAATTTTCACTCAATTTTATTACGGCATTTGGTTTTCTTATGAATACTATGTACATTTGTTCATCTCTGTTCATTTGTTCACACATGGAAGAAAAACATAATCTGATCTACAAAATTGCGCGGGAGTATTATGAGCGTAATCATACCCAGCAACAGATCGCCAGACGTTTCGGTATCTCCAGGATCATGGTATCACGACTGCTTCAAAAAGCCATAGATGAAAGGATCGTCGAAATTCATATTAATCCTCCCCAGAACCCTTACTATCAGCTTGAAAACAAACTGGAGGATCGGTATGATCTAACGGAAGCGATCGTAACTACCGGTATCAAAGGAGATTATCAGAAAACGCTGAATGAGATAGGGAAAAAGGCTTCGGTATACCTGTTCAGATACTTACAGGGGAATGAAAAAATAAGCATTTCATGGGGAGAAACTTTGCTGTCAATGATCAATCATCTGCCTGCTGGTAACTTTCCGGAGGTTCAGATCATACAAATGATCGGTGGACTGGGCTTCCCTTATGAAGAGATCAGCGGGACGGATCTGACACGGCGCATGGCAAATACACTGAACGCAAAAGCCAGGATACTGGACGCACCGGGTATCGTCAAGACCCGCGAAGTGTGCCGCGAACTGATGCATTATCCGCAGATAAAAGGCACCTTAAACCTGGCACGGCAGGCGGATATTGCCATTGTCGGTATCGGGCAATTTTCTGACAACTCTTTTCTGATCAGATCCAATACGATACTAACGCAGGATGATATTTCTGTTCTGAAAGAAAACAAGGCCGTTGGAGATATTTGTCTGCGTTTTTTCGACGAAAAGGGTAAAACGATCAGGAATAGTATCAACGACAGGGTCATCGGATTAACGATGGAGGAAATAAAAGCCATCCCCAGGGTGATCGTAATTGCCGGCGGCGAAAGTAAAAGGATCCCTGTAAAGGCTGCGTTACAGAGTAATATTCCGGACATTCTGATCACCGATCATCTGACGGCAGAATATTTATTACAGAACTAATACCTGACACCATGGAAAACTACCTGATCGGACTTGATTATGGTACGGGAGGAGCAAAGGCAACCATCATCGACACCCATGGAAAAGAACTTGCCTACGCTTTTGAAGAATATCCCATCCTGACGCCGCATCCCGGCTGGTCGGAGCATGATCCTCTCAATTACTGGCAGGCCGCCTGCAGGATGATCCGTAAGATCCTCAAAGATTCGGGTGTTTCGCCGGAAAATGTTAAAGGAATAGCCGTGTCGTCAGCATTGCCCTCGCTGGTAATGGTAGATAGAAATGCCAACCCGGTCCACAATGCCTATAATCTGATGGATAAACGGGCAGTCAAACAGGTCCAATGGTTGAAAGACAACATAGGTGAAAAGAAGATCTTTGAGATCTCCAAAAACCGGCTGGACGACCATCCCGTGATCACCAATCTGATGTGGGAAAAGGAGAACAGGCCGGAAGATTACGGCCGGATATACAAAGCGCTTTCCATCGACGGGTATATCAACCTTAAACTCACCGGAAAATATACTGCACATTACTCGGGCGCCGCCTTTTACGGTGTAGCATTTGATCTGCTAAAAAAAGATTTCAATCAGGATATACTGGATAAAATTGGTATTGACAGGGATCTGTTTCCGGAACTGTACAGGTGTGAGGATGTGATCGGTTACGTTACAAAAAAGGCAGCCCGGGAGACCGGCCTGGCAGAGAACACACCGGTAGCTGCCGGGCAGGTGGACTGCAACGCCGGATGGATCGGTGCCGGGATGATCGAAGAAGGGCAAATACAGATGAATCTCGGGACATGCGGCAATTTCGGGATCCTCACCACAGATACCCATTTCCCGGACACCATGATCAATTTCAATTACACTTCCGGTTCCGGGGACACCTATATCATTGTTCCCACCACTACTACCGGTGGTCAGTTGATCCGGTATATGCGGGACAATTTCTACATGCGTGAGAAAGCGGAAGAAGAGACTACCGGAACGGACACTTATGACCTGATAAACCGCGAAGCGGAAAAAGTGCCGCCTGGCAGTGAAGGGTTGATCGTACTGCCTTTTCTGATGGGCGAACGCACCCCGATCTGGGATGTCTATGCGCGGGGCGTGGTTTTCGGTTTGTCCCTGCATCATACCAGAGGCCATGTGGTCCGGGCCATGATGGAATCGGTCGCATATGCACTTTATGATTCATTCAGGATACTAAAAGAATCCGGAAAAAAGATAGAGCCACCCATCATACTCAATGAAGGCGGTGCCAGGAGCAGGCTGTGGAGGGAAATCATCACCGATGTATTCAATGTGCCCACAGCCATGGTCAAGCGGCGTACCGGAGCTCCTTTCGGGGATGCAATACTGGCAGGTGTGGCAACGGGTATATTCCGGGATTTTTCCGTTGCCGCCGAATGGGCAGAATATGTGGAACACATGGAGCCCAACCCGGAAAACCATAAAAATTATATGGAATATTTCAACCTGTACAAGAAGATCTATATGCACCTCAAAGATGATTTTCTGGAACTGGCCGGATTAAGAAATATATGATAACATAAAGAACCATGGAACTACTGCGAAAATTAAAACAACGCGAGGCAAACCACGATCCCATCAGGATCGGGATCGTCGGTTGCGGACAGATGGGATCAGGGCTTGCACACACGATCACAAACATCCGGGGCATGCAGGTACGGGCCATTGCAGATATCGATCCGCAAAAGGCCGTCCATACATTCCTTGAAATGAAGGTTGACAAAAAAGATATTTACATCACCGATCACTTGAATGAATCCCATGACCTATTAAAAAAAGGGAAATTTGTGATCACGCCCGATCCTTCCCTGCTCCCACGGCTTGAATCTCTGGAAGTTAATATTGAAGCTACCGGAGACCCAGATACGGGAGCCTCCATTGCGTATGAATCTATCCTGCTGAATAAGCCTGTGATCATGATCAATGTTGAGACCGATGTAACGATCGGGTATTATCTGAACCACCTGGCCCGGGAGAAAGGCTCACTGTATACCGTTGCTTCGGGGGACGAGCCGGGGGTATTAAAAACCATGCACGAACAGGCTGTATTGATGGGATTTGAGGTGGTTTGTCTGGGAAAGGGAAAGAACAACACGATCGACCTTGCCTCAACACCCGAAAAATACAGGGAAGAAGCCTTATCCAAAGGGATGAATCCCAGGATCCTCTCCTCCTTCAAAGACGGAACAAAAACCATGGTCGAAATGGCCGCAGTGGCAAACGGGACAGGACTGATACCGGATGTGCCGGGCATGCATGGTCCGAAAGCCGAACTGGAAGAACTGGTCACCACTTTTATTCCTCAGGAAGACGGAGGGATATTTTCGGGCAAAGGCCGGGTAGACTATACCACCGGGGATATAGCGCCGGGTGTTTTCACCATTGTTTACACCGGTGATCCAAGGATGCGGAAAGACATGAAATTCATCACACATAAAGACGGGCCCTATTATCTGCTTTTCCGTCCCTACCATCTGTGTGATCTGGAAACCCCTCAGTCGATCGCCGAGGCCGTTTTGCTGAACGAACCCACCATCACGGCTGAATACATGAAAGCTGAGGTAGTGGCAGTGGCCAAAAGAGATCTGAAAAAAGGGCAGAAGGTAAAAGAGATCGGTTATGAGGATTTCTACGGAAAGATCTTTGCCTACCCGGAAGCAAAACAGTTACAAGCCATTCCCATTGGTATTGCAGAAGACGGGATCGTTCTCCGGGATATACCCAAAGGAGCTCCCTTCACCAAAACAAATTTTAAACCGGATACCGGCACATTTGTTTATAAAATGAGGCAGGAACAGGAAAAACTGCTCAACGATGAATGATACGATGCATGCGGTCAGAGTATACGGGCCCGGGGATTACCGCTATGAAGAAATTCCAAAGCCTGAATGCCCGGACGGAGGATTACTGGTCCGGGTTGCAGCCTGCGGATTGTGTGGTTCTGATCTGCGAACCCTTCGTTACGGACACCGAAAAGTTCACTTCCCCTGGGTTATCGGCCACGAGATCACCGGGCGAATCGTGGAGAACCGTATCAGGGGAGAAAATCCATGGGATGAGGGTTTGTATCTGTCGGTGCCTCCGGTAGTATATTGCGGGACCTGCGAATTCTGCAGAAAAGGGGTTCCCGAATTATGTCTGAATTATAAAGAAATAGCCCAGGCATGGCCGGGAGGTTTTGCAGAATACATTGCACTGCCCCCGGAGATCATTCAAAACAGCGCCATACAACCCCTCCCGGAAGGATCTGACCCCGAAATATCCACCCTGGCCGAACCTTTATCCAGTTGTATCAATGCCATGGAGAAAGGGAATGTAGGGAGGGGCGACACGGTGGTGATCATGGGTGCAGGACCCATCGGGGCCCTGCATCTTGAGTTGGCCAGGACCCGGGATGCCGGGAAAGTAATCATTGCAGATATTTCGGAAAACAGGCTGGATACCATTCGCAACCTGCAACCGGATGCCGTGATCAATGCTGCCCGAAAAAACATTGTAAAAGAAGTAAGAGAGATGACCGAAGGAGCAGGAGCAGATGTGATCATCACTGCCAATCCGGTTCCCGAAACCCAGGTACAGGCTGTGGAAATGGCAAAAAAAGGCGGACGGATACTCCTGTTCGGAGGTCTGCCAAAAAATAATTCAAAACCGGGTATTGATACCAATCTGGTTCATTATAACGCTTTACACCTTATCGGGACTACCATTTTCGCCCCGAGACATCATCAGGAAGCGCTTAAGCTCCTTGCTTCGGGAGAGATCCATGCAAGAAAGATCATTTCTCATACCCTTCCTCTCACTGATTTCGACAAAGGAGTAAAACTGGCACTGGAAGGGAAAGCACGTAAAGTAGTCTTTAAACCTTAAAAAATAAAGCTCATGGGGGAAACCCGAAAACACGATCCAAAATTCCCTGTCGGTGATCTGGCCCAGGTATGCATCATCGTTCCCGATCTGGACAAAGCCGTGGAAAATTTCTACCATATCTTCGGGATCGGGCCCTGGCATTTTTACACCTACGGCAAACCCCTGGTGAAAAGGATGACCAGGAACGGAAAAGATACAGAATACAAAATGAGGGTAGCGCTCTCCTATTTTGGTAAAATGCGGCTTGAACTGATCGAACCACTTGAGGGAGACACTGTCTATAAAGAATTTGTCGAAAAACACGGATATGGCGTACATCATCTGGGCATTCTCACTGATAACATGGAAGGATCGCTTGCCAAAGCAAAAAAGGCAGGATTAAAAATGACCATGGACGGCGCCGGATTCGGACCTGACGATGACGGGCACTATGCTTATCTTGATACCGAGGATCTGATCTCGACCACACTGGAGCTGATCGAAAGACCCCAACGGAGAAATCCCCCGGAGAAGATCTATCCTCCTGAAGAAGAATAAATAAAAAAACTATGATCCAATAACCTTTAAAAAAAAAGACAATGGCTTTAAAAAAAGTAAGTTTCGGAGTGATCGTTTCAACCCGTAGTTTTTTTCCGGATGCACTTGCAGTTGAAGGAAGGAAAAAAATCCTTGACAAATTGGAATCCCTGGGATATGGTGCTGTCATCATGCCTGAAGATGCCACACCTTTCGGGGCCGTGGAAACACTGGACGATGCGTTGAAATATGCGGATTATTTCAGCATGCACCGAAAAGAAATAGACGGAATTCTTGTGATCCTGCCCAATTTTGGCGATGAAGTTGGTGTATCCACTGCTATTGACAAAGCGGGACTTAATGTGCCGGTTATGGTACAGGCTGTGGATGATAAGCTGGAACAAATGACCATGGACAGAAGGAGAGATGCTTTCTGCGGTAAGCTGTCAGTATGCAACAATCTGTACCAGAGGGGAATTAAATTCACCAATACCACCCTGCACGCATGCGACCTGGATAGCGATATCTTTACGGAAGATATTCATTTTTTTGCGGCCGTATGCCGTGTGGTCGGCGGGCTGAAAAACGCCCGGATCGGCGCTATCGGACAACGCCCCGATCCCTTCCATACCGTCAGATACTCGGAAAAGCTCTTACAGGCATCAGGGATCACGGTATCGGTCGTTGACCTTTCCGAGATCATCTTTGCAGCACTGAAAATGCCCACCGACGAAGATGTACAGCGGCGTATAGCAGAAATAAAGGATTATGGACCTATTGATCCGACCGTCCCTGAAGAGAATATTGTAAAATCAGCTAAGCTGTGGAAGGCGGTGGAAGAATGGATCGTGGCAAACAAAGTAGATGCCACCGCCATACAGTGCTGGAGCTCGATAGAAGAAAATTACGGAACCGCTACCTGCCTGCCCATGAGCATGATGGGTGAAGCAGGAAAACCCAGCGCCTGTGAAATGGATGTGACCGGAGCTCTTACCATGTATGCCCTTTATCTGGCTTCGGGAGAACCTTCCGGTTATCTCGACTGGAACAATAATTTCAACAGTTTGCCCAATAAGGCGATCTGTACCCACTGTTCAAATTTTCCGAAAAGTTTCATCGGCGATGCCGATTTTGAGATCTCCAACCTTGACATTCTCGGCGAATCGCTGGGCCGTGAAAGGTGTTTCGGCGGATTGAAAGCCAATATTGCAAAGGGAGATATGACTTATGCCAAAATTTCCACCGATGATTCCCGTGGTGTGGTAAAAATGTATGTGGGTGAAGGCACGATCACAGACGACAAGGTGGATACCGTAGGTGGCCGCGGTGTGGTTGAGGTGCCCGATATGCAGAAGCTACTGGATTATATGTGTATGAACGGATTTGAGCACCATGTGGCCATGAACCGTTCCAAAAGCGCAAAGATCCTGAAAGAAGCTTGTGAAAAATATCTGGGATGGGAGGTATATGTGCATAGCTAAACGCTTGTCACCACAAAGTATCTTTTACAAACCACTGCACCAAATAATTATTCAGAAAAAACGGAAATGATACTCATTCATGAATATTCGATCGCTATTTTTTTCTTCATTCTGGCTATGGTCTGCTGGGGCTCCTGGGCCAACAGTCTGAAGATAGCTCCCGGATCATGGTCCCTGGAACTTTTTTACTGGGACTTTGCCCTGGGCCTTATCCTGTCCTCACTTTTCTTTGCCTTTACGCTGGGCAGTTTTGGCACCTCGGGCAGGAGTTTTCTTGCAGACCTGCGCAACGTAAGTTTGATAAGCCTGTTGTTCGCAATGATCAGTGGTTTTATCTGGAATACGGGCACATTATTATTGAGTGCGGCCATCCGTATTGCCGGTATGTCAACAGCTTTCCCGATAGGCGGGGGATTGGCATGGATCCTCGGGATCGCCGTTAATTACATTATTGTCCTAATGGACAAAGGCCAACCGGAATCAAAGCCTCTGTTACTTTGGGGAGGTGTTCTTTTTATCATTCTGGCGATCCTCCTGAGTGGCAGAGCCTACAAGAACATCTCAGATATCCCGGACAAACCGGCAGGAAAAGGGATCCTGCTGGCTGTTATTGCAGGCATACTGATCGCTTTTTTTTACGGGTTTCTTATCAAGTCGCTGGACAGTACGTTTGTTACCGGCGGTGGAGGAACCCTCACTCCTTACACTGCCATCTTTTTCTTCACCCTCGGAGCCTTCCTGTCCACCCTGTTGATCATCCCCGGCATGATGCGAAAGCCGCTTGAGGGAAAACCTGTGTATGCCCGTGATTATTTCGCCGCCTCATGGAAAACCCACCTGATCGGTCTCCTGGGGGCGCTGGTCTTTCTCAGCGGTTTGGTAGCCAGCCTGATCGCTGTGGGCGCCGCGAGCCCTGCAGTAGCTTATGCCCTGAGCAACGCTGCACCGGTTGTTGCCATGTTGTGGGGAATATTCTTATGGAAAGAATTTCAGCATGCGTCCAAAGGTACACGAATCATGGTTGCCCTGATCTTTG
>WFRO01000123.1 GCA_015486475.1 Bacteroidales bacterium | reverse complement strand
TATCTTCCAGACTGATGCGGTTGTCCGTTGTGCTGAACAGGGAAGTTCCGATGATATTGTGCAGGGTGACTGTGTATTCTGCCGGCTTATTCACCAGCACATAGTTACGGGCCGGGTTGGGATAGACCGAGAAGGAGATCTTTGTCGTCACCGTCGTCACCTCGTTAGGGCTGCCCCAGATCAGGGCGGCATATTCCGGATGGTCGATGAAAGGGTTGCGGTTGTGCTGGTAGTGATAGACCACCTCGTTGCGGTGACGTTCGAAATCGTCGACAGGGTCTTCTTCATGCCATTGCATGAGCGTGCTGAGCATGGCATGGATGGGTTCCTTGGTGCGGTCGTCTGCCGGGAGGTAATCGATCATCTCCAGGTCGGGTTCGCCGTTCTCACCTTCATAGCGTGTGGCCATGTAAAAGATCATGCGGGCCACATCCCCCTTGACGGCCTCGCGGGGCTCCCACACCCAACTGGTGCTGCTGGTGTAACATCCCGTGGCGGTACCGTTGTCATAGTAAGGTTCTGTGCAGTCGTCAAACCAGCGGTTGTTGCGGGCGCTGTTGACGGAGATATCTGCCGGCCGCAGATGATGTGCGTCGGTGCCGGGACCGGGAGAGGTGCCGAAATCACCCCGCGACTTGGCCCACACATGTTCGCGGTTCCAGCCGCTGCCGCTGTTGTACTCCTGCGCGGCATTCACCGACCAGCCCGTATAAAAAAGGATCACATTGTCCCCGTTGGCCGTATCGCGGTCGGTCTCCTTCAGGATGTCCCACACATCCGTCGAGCTGCTGGTGTAGGGATACTCCGTATGCCCTTTGATGATCCCGTACAGGGCCTCCTTCAGCGCATCTCCTTCCAGCCCCTCCGCCGGAGCATAATAATTCTCCGGGACCTGCGCCGACAGCACCAGCGCAGAAAAAAAGAAAATTATGAATGTTGTGTATCTTTTCATCACACTTAAACGTCTTTAGTTGGTAGTTTGTAGTTTTTCGGGATTGGTAGTTCGTCTTTCATCGATCATCGATCATCGATCATCGATCATCCTTCATCCTTTTGCCTTTTGCCTTTTGCCTTTTGCCTTTTGCCTTTTGCCTTTTGCCTTTTGCCTTTTGCCTTTTGCCTTTTCTTCCGGGCCGGCGAAGGTACGGAAATAATTTCTATCCGTCACGACATGCCGTGTCGTCTGAAAGACAGGAAAGGTTCCGTTCCTTTGTCCGGATCATGGAAAATCGACGAAATATGATACAATATTGATGATTTTAAAGCTTTGGGTTTCAGACCCGATGAACTTTTGTAATTTTATGCACAATTAAAAAACAGAGGACTATTATGAAAAGATCAACGAAGATATTTTTATGGATCGTGGCTGTGCTGCTGGTCGTTTTTATCCTTTTTCAGAAAAGGATCACCGGAGCTTTCCGGGTTTATCATCTTGTGACCGCCGTGACGCAGGCCATGGAGCAGGGCAGCGGGGATCTTGACATGGGTCTGGCTGCCGGTATCTATGAGGGAGAGAAGAAAGATACGGTACATGCAACTTTCTCTTACGCAAAGGGCGAACATTACTATGCCGACGTCACCTTTGGCGGCGACCGTTATGTGATCCTGCACCGGGGCGACTCGACCGAGGTGATCCTCCCGGACGAGGGACTGCTCATCGCCGGAAAGGCCGATACGGCAGGATGCTTCGATATGGCCCGTTTAGCCGGTAACATCCTGGAGGATTATCCCGGCACGGCCGATATACCTTCCATGACGTGGTCTAAAAGGGCCGGACTGGCAGTATATCTTATGCTGCATTCCAAAGTGGAGAAGGAGAAGAAAGACGGCAGGAGCTACCTGGTCATCACTCCGGAGGCTGATCTGGTGAAAGATGCGAAGCTGTGGCTGGCGAAAGACGGGAAGAGCCTCCTGGTCGATGTGGGGGAAGAAGGGAAAAAGATCACAGCTTCCGTGGTTATGCAGGAGAAAGCTTTGCCCGTACCGCCAGTGAAAAGGGGAGGCCTGAAGCGGCTGGCTGTGGACGGCGATGAGCTCAATACGGCCATCTACCGGGGAGCATTGCGTGCCGGCGGACTGCAGCTGGAGAACAACAAGCCGCCGAAGACCGACGGCGTGGAGCGTCGCTGGGGTAAGGGCCTCCTCACCTACGTGGATGGCAACAGGGTGCTGGTGGCGGCCGGCACACACTACGAGCTGGGCGAGGCCCACGGCGCCCTGCTGAAAAAAGAGATCCGTAAGATGGTGGACGCCACCCTCTACACCATCAATTGGGTCTATACCATCGAGAAAAAAAGCTGGTTCATTGATGACCTGCGGGGAGCCTACCAACGTGAAGCGCCTTATATCCCGGAGAAATACCAGGCAGAGATGGAAGGGATGGCGAAGACCTCCGGCATCTCGCTGGAGGAGATACGCCTCACCAATGTCTTCCCGGCGCTCTTCCACTGCTCGGGCTTTGCCCTTTTCGGCGATGCCACGGTGGACGGCGTGCTTTACCACGGCCGCATCCTCGACTACATCACCGAGCTGGGACTGCAGTACTACCCCGTGGTGATGATCTTCAAACCGGACAGCGCCTATGCCTTTGCCAACGTGGGCTTTGCCGGCTTCATCGGCTCGGTGACAGGTATGAACGAGAAGCAGGTGACCTTCGGCGAGATGGGTGGCGGCGGTGAAGGCGACTGGGACGGCATGCCCATGGCCTTTCTGATGCGCGAAGGGATGGAGCGGGCCTCCACACTGGCCGAGGCGGTGGATATCTTCGGCAGCACCCCCCGCACCTGTGAGTACTACTATGTCATCTCCGACGGCAAGATCCCCGACGCCCGGGGCCTGGCCACCACACCCTCCCGTTTTGATGTGATCCGCCCGGGGCAGTACCATCCGCAACTGCCCGAGCCGGTGAAGGATGCCGTGCTCATGTCGGCAGGCGATCGCTACAAAGAACTGGTGAAAAGGGTGAAAGCGGAATACGGGACGATCAATGCCGAGAGAGCGATCCGCCTGATGGACCGGCCCGTGGCCATGAAGGCTGCGCTGCATACGGTGCTGTTCGCCCCGCAGACGCTGGAATTCTGGGTGGCCAACGCCGGTCCCCACAC
>WFRO01000122.1 GCA_015486475.1 Bacteroidales bacterium | reverse complement strand
ATCTATTATACCGGCTCCAAAAAGAAGATGAAAGAGGCGGCGCGTTACGCCGGAAAGAACCAATGGATGGCCGCAGCCCTGATCTGGAAAAAACTGGCGTTAACGGCCGGTAAGAAGCTGGCTGCCAGAGCGGCTTTTAACATGGCTCTGGTAAGCGAGATCAACGACAAGCTGGATATTGCCGTCTCGTGGCTGCAACGCTCGCTAGAGATGGAAGATTCCCCTGTGACCCGCAACTATCTGGACATCCTGAAAGGGCGTATCGAGGATTACCACAAAATGAACCTGAAGACCTCCGGGACCTGATGCTTGTTTTCTGGCCGGTAAATTTTACTTTTGCACTCCGCAAAACGTGAAACATTCATTATGCACAATATCTTTTTCTATGTGATCCTGGGGATCCTCCTCTTCGATTTCCTGCTGGAACGATGGCTGGAGTATCTGAACACCAAAGCCTGGAGTCCTGTCCTGCCGGAGATGCTCAGGGGCATCTACGATCCGGAGAAATACCGCCTCTCACAGGAGTACTACCTGGCCAACCTGCGCTTCGGGGTGATCTCCTCCTCTTTCTCTTTTCTGCTGATGGTGGTCATGATCCTCACCGGCGGGTTTGCCTGGGTGGATCATCTGGCCCGGCAGGTCAGCGGCAACGAGATCATCGTGGCCCTGCTTTTCTTCGGCATCCTGGGGCTGGCTTATGATGTGCTGACGATCCCCTTTCAGTGGTACGATACCTTTGTGATCGAAGAGAAGTTCGGTTTTAACAAGACAACCCCCCGGACCTTTATCCTGGACAAGCTGAAAGGATGGCTGGTGGCGGCATTGCTCGGAGGGGTGTTGCTGGCGGCGATGGTCTGGTTCTACCAGCTCACGGGGAAATACTTCTGGCTGTGGGCCTGGGCCCTTTTTGCGCTCTTTACGCTCTTCCTCACCATGTTCTACTCGTCGCTGATCGTGCCTCTTTTCAACAAACAGACCCCCCTGGAGGAAGGACCGCTGAAAGAGATGATCCGGGAGCTGTGTGAACGGGCCGGCTTCGTGCTGCAGAATGTCTATGTCATCGACGGATCGAAACGTTCCACCAAGGCCAATGCCTATTTCAGCGGTCTGGGCAAGAAGAAGAGGATCGTCCTCTACGACACGCTCATCCAGGATCTCTCTCCGGAGGAGATCGTTGCGGTGCTGGCCCACGAGATCGGTCATTACAAGAAGAAACACACACTGCTGGGGCTTCTCCTCTCTGTGCTGGAGACAGGGCTGATCCTGTGGCTGCTGTCGTTGTTCGTCGACAACCCGCAGCTATCCGCAGCCCTGGGGGCCTCACAGCCCTCTTTTCACCTGGGCCTGCTCGCTTTTGTCCTGATCTTCTCGCCCGTATCCACCCTTCTGGGACTGGCCACCGGCATACTCTCCCGGAAAAACGAGTTCGCCGCGGATGCTTTTGCGGCGGAACACAGTGACGGAAGCAAGCTGGCCTCCGCCCTTATACAGCTCTCGGTGAAGAACCTGAGCAACCTGACGCCCCACCCGCTGTACGTCTTTTTCCACTATTCCCATCCGCCCCTGCTCGAGCGCCTCAAAGCCCTGGAAAAGTACCGGAAAGAGGAAGACCCGGCAGGAAAAGAATAAAATTTATCCGGGGACTTGTCTATTAACGCAGTTAATTATATTTTTGTCATCCGTTTTCGCCTCCTTAGCTCAGTTGGTAGAGCGGCTCACTCGTAATGAGCAGGTCGTCGGTTCAAGTCCGATGGGAGGCTCTGGGGAAGGATGATCGATGAAGGATGATCGATGAACTAAGGAACTGTTAACTGTGAACTTTGAACTTTGAACTGTTAACAGATTCTGCGGGAGTAGCTCAGTGGTAGAGCATCAGCTTCCCAAGCTGAGGGTCGCGGGTTCGATCCCCGTTTCCCGCTCAAACTTTGGCAAAAGGGGGACATATGTTCCTCTTTTTTTCTTTTCCGGGAGTGTGTGATATGTATAAGACAGCTCAAAAAGGTCTTTCTGTTCTGTTCTTGTTCCTTGTGATGATCTCCGGCCTGCAGGGCCAGTCGGCGGTCAACGGCGTAGTGACGGAGAAGGAGAGCGGGCATCCCCTGGCGGATGCCGCCGTGATACTCGATCCGGGCCACCGGGGCACCTACACGGACAGTGCAGGGCATTTCTTTTTCAGAGACCTTCCTGCCGGCAAATACCGCCTGAAGATCTCCAGGGTAGGTTACCTTGCCATTACGAAACATCTGACACTGGAGGCCGGAGATCATCTGCAGCTTACCCTGCAGACTGCCAGGGAGGTGTTGCCGATAGGGGAGGTGAGTGTGGTCGGCAACAGAGCCGAAAAGCGCATACTCCGGGACCTTACTGTCGAGCCCGTCTCACTCAGGCCCGCCATTACGACGATATCACGGGAGAAGATCGAAGAGGAGGGGGCGGTCACCCTGATGGATGCGCTCCGCTACGTGCCGGGAGGCCTCACCGAAACGCGGGGACGCAAGGTGAAACAGTTCTTTTCCGTGCGCGGGCAGACCTATCCTTATCCCACCTATTCCCTCGACGGCATTGTGCAGAAAGAGTTCTATGAGACCGCCTCCTTCGTGAATGCTTCCATGATCCGGTCGGTCCGTATCGACCGTTCCGCCTCGTCCCTGCTGAAAAGCCTTTCGCCCCTCTCCGGCGTGATCGATGTGGAGAGTCGCCGTTTTACCCGCAGTACCACCGAGGCGCAGGTGTCCTGGGGCTCCCTGAACACATTCGATGCAAGCCTCCTGCACGGCAGCAAAACGCAGAAACTGGAATATTCAACCGGCGTGGACTTTTTCGGTACCAACGGACCGGCCGGCCGCAATGGCAGGGAGCGTATCGTCAATGCCAACGGAGCCCTCCGCTGGCAGGTGAACAACCGGGTGAACACCTCGGTACGCCTTTTTTACATGGGAGGCATGAGAGAGTTGGTGCAGCCGGTACCCCCCGCAGCCGATAAATTCCGCAACCAGAAAGAGAAGTATGATCCACTCTCCACACTGCTGGTCTATACAAAGACGGAATACAAAGCCTCGGAGAAGGTCACGGGAGAATTGCAGATCAATTATGCTTACCGCAACCCGAAATATACGCTGGAGAACCTGGCCACAGGCGCCACCCAGAGCTACCGGGAGCGGGACCGGGAACTGACGGTCAATCACCTGAACGCCTGGACGCTCTCCTCTGCCAATATCCTGCGTTTGGGCGTGCTGTACAACCACTGGACCGCCCCCAACGGCAAACGATATTACTGGGGGCACCCGGCCAATGTGCATACCTGGTCGGCTGTTTTCACCGACCAGCAGCGCTTCGGCAAATGGCTGCTGAACGGCGGCATGCGTATCTCCCAGGAATTTTATAAGGAATGGTCTGCTTTCTCCATCGAGGGATCCGGGAAATATTTCAAAGGGGTCGAACCCATCCGTAACCAGTGGCAGCCGCCTGTATGGCAGGCCATCGCCGGCGCCACCTTCGCGCCCGGATCAGCCGTATCGCTGCATGGCAATGTGGCGGCCGGCGTGGTCACCCCCCGCAAAGGGGCCATCACCGCCAACGGAACAGCTCCGGAAAACGAAAAACGTACCAATGTCGACCTGGGAGTGATCCGCAACTGTGAAGGAAAAGGAACCCTTACGGTAAGCCTCTTTTTCGTATCGCGGAGAGATGCTATCGGCTATTCGGGTGAGACGGTCATGGCCGACAGTGGTCAAGTCGTGGAGCTGTACGAGAACACCGACCGGCGCAGCTTCGGGATGGAAGGCACGATGCGAAGGGAGATCATCCATGCACGGTGGGAGGTATTCGCCAATATCCTCCTGATGAAGGGCCAGGAGAAAGACAGCACTGCCTGGATGAAAGATGATGAAATACCGGTCTTTATTGGCAATATGGGATCCACCTTCCGTCTCTCCGGCTTTGACGCTTCTTTCTTCATGAACTATACCGGTGCATACCGCAATGACCGTTTTGTCAGCAAGAGCTATCTGAAGGAGAACGGGAAAGCGCCGCTGGGCGATTTTTTCGATCTCTCCCTCACGGCCGGATACCGCGTGGGGAGGGAGCGGAATGTACGTTTTTTTGCCGAAGTGCATAACCTGCTGGACCGGCACTATCAGACCGTGCCGGGATGGCCCGACAACGGACGTATCTTCCGCGGGGGGATCAAAGTGAAGTTTTAAGAAGAGAAAGAAAATATTCCTGAAGGCAGGACGTTCAGGTTTTGTATCTTTGTGGGATCATAACAGTTTTTGTGGGAATGCTTTTTTTGAGGGAGATCGTTTATCGCAGGTGGAATTTTCTGTTGGGGACACTGGGGATGATCACAGCCGTGGCGGTGGTGGTCTTTTTTGTTATCATGACCAAGGCCTCGCAGAACGAGACACGTATCCTCACCCGT
>WFRO01000121.1 GCA_015486475.1 Bacteroidales bacterium | reverse complement strand
CATTCTCCATAACCGTAAATACCAGGACGGGAGGAGTCTTCCACCCGGATGATCCAACTGGTCTTCTCCCGCAGGATCCCCCGTGAAGTTCCGGCAGGAGATTTGAAACGGAGGATGTACTTTTTATAAGTGGCGGTCAGGGACATGGCGGTTAGTTTCTTAGTGTGCCTGCAACAAAGATATTAAGATTATGGATGTTGCCGGGCCTGCTGAATTAATTAAGACCCAATATAAATAAAAATTGCAATGCTCGGTATATTTTTTTACCTTTGCGACCCTGAACAAATAACCTTTTAAAAAAGTTAAACCATGAAAAAACTTGCTTTTGTTTTTGCATTTGCTTTACTGATTTCCGGGATGAGTTTTGCCCAGGAGGGAGAAGCTCCTCTGGCCAAAGGGGATAAACAGCTGAATTTCGGTGTAGGACTGGCTTATAGTACCTTTCCCATTTATGTGGGGATGGATTTTGCCGTCCATAATGATATCACTGTAGGAGGCCAGATCGGCCTGGATATGGCCTATTTTGACTGGATCTCCCTGATGGCCCGCGGAGATTATCATTTTAACCGGATCATCGGGATCCCCAAGGATTTTGATTTTTATGCCGGTGCCGGCGTGGGAGTGAACATTGGTATGGGAGGCCATTCGACAGGTGTGGGTCTGAACCTGCATGTCGGGGGTCGCTGGTACTGGAGTGATAAATGGGGCCTGAACCTTGAGATAGGAGGTGGTACCACTTTCGGCGGACTCCTGGGCGTATCCATGAAATTCTAGAAAAAAGAAGATCATTAACAGAGAAGCAGGGCTACGGTCCTGCTTTTTTTTGTTCTGTTTTATGTAACCGGAAATAACAGGTATCCGGAATATTAATGTAGGGGCACAAAATTTTGTGCTCCTACATTAATATTGGTTGCATTAATTTAACGAATATTCCCGGTCCCGTATCTCACCTTTTTTGGTATACAAAGATCATTTGAGGCCGGAGGGCTTGGCCCAGAAGAACCGGTACAGTTTGATCTGGTAGGCAATGGCAGACGCTGCAAACTTCTCTTCCGGACTGGGCCGGGACCGTAAAAAATTGGTTATAAAGGTGGCCCGCCACAGGGTGGAGAAATTGTAACCTGCTCCCATACCGGCGTGAAACTTATTGCTGTACAGCTCCTTGATATCGTTCTGGAGGGGAAGGAAAAACTCAAAATATCCCGTGAGGTACCAGTAACGGATCCTGGCCTCGCGGAAGATCTTGTATTCAACGGACAGCTTGTAGCGGAACCGCAGATCGAACTGCGGATCATGGGAATGTATCACGTTCGAGAACCTTTCTTCTATTCTTATAAAATGTCCGAAAGTGAGCTTTTGCCACGAAGGCCATCTTACATTGACCGCCTGCCAGGGGGTGATCTCATAGCGGTTGATGGTATCCCTCTCGATAAAATATCTCAGGGCCAGGCCGCCGTGACCTTCCAGCAGGGAAAAGAACTGGTATCTCACGGCAGGCTGTATCTGGAACCTCAGATATCCGGTTTCTCCCATCTGGGTACGGAAACCGCTGTTCCCGTATAACTCGAATCTGGTAGTGTGAAAATAATGCGGATAAAAATCCAGCCAGATCTGGTTGTTCACTACATCATCCTGGGCAGACAACCGCTCCGGCAGGAAAGTCAGCAGGAAAAAGACAAGAACCCCCGCTATCCGGCAGGTTGTCAAATGATCCCGTATTTTGTCCGATATCAGCATGGGTTATAGCAACATTCCGGCACCGAAGGTCAGGCTGTAGAGGAGGCTGGTGAGCGCCAGTTTTTTCAGGTAAGGGTCCAGGGCTCCTGCGGGCGGCGAAGAAAAGACGACCCTCAGGTTTTGCACCAGGGGAGGCAGGATGATCAGGAAGATGAACTGCCAGGGGCTGTGATAGTGCAGGGCAATGTATGCCAGGCTGTTCACCAGTGCCAGCGAGAGCAGTGCCAGGTGGTAATAACGGCTGCCCACGGGTCCCAGCAGTACGGCCAGTGTCCTTTTACCGTTCCTGCGGTCGTGTTCCAGATCCCGCATGTTGTTCAGGTTCAGCACGCCCGTGGCCAGAAAACCCATGGCCGAGGCTGGCAGCAAAAGATCGGCCGGCAGACGGTGAGTGTTCAGATAGTAGGTGCCCAGAACCCCTGCCAGACCGAAAAACAGGAAAACAAAGAGATCGCCCAGGCCATAGTAACCATAAGGATGTTTGCCGGCGGTGTACTTGATGGCCGCCCCGATGGCCAGGAGGCCCAGCAGGAGGAAAAGGAGTGCCTCGGCAGAAAGAAGACCGGCGGTGCCCGAGAGGATCAGGGCCACACCGGAGAGGAGCGACAGCACGGCAAAGAGAAGGATCGCTGTTTTCATCGCCCGGGGGGAGAGCTTGCCTGACTGCAGAGTGCGCTGCGGACCCCTGCGCCCGGCATTGTCCAGCCCGTGGCTGAAATCACCATAATCGTTGGCCAGGTTGGAAAGGATCTGCAGGAAAAGCGTGGTGAGCACAGCCAGTAATGAGGTGCGCCAGCTGAAAGGACCATCTCCGTATGCCAGAAATGCTCCCAGGATGATGCAGGACAACGACAACGGCAATGTCCGTAAACGAAACGCCTCCACCCAGTATTTGATCTTGCTCATGGTTAATGCTTGAATGAGTGAATGCTTGAATGTTTGAATGAGTGATATAATTACAAACTACGAACTACCAACTTTTAACTTTAGGCACTCCAGGCACTTTAGGCACTCTAAGTACTCTAAGTACTCTAAGTACTCCAGGTATTCTACCCTTCCTACGGAAACTTCGGAAACTTCTTAAAATCCGGGTCCCTTTTCTCCAGGAAAGCCTGTTTCCCTTCCTGGGCTTCGTCGGTAAGATAATAGAGAAGTGTTGCATTGCCGGCGAACTCCTGCAATCCTATCTGTCCGTCGAGGGCAGCGTTCATGCCCAGTTTGATCATGCGCAGGGCCATGGGGCTGCGCTGCATCATGATCTCACACCACTCCACTGTCGCATCCTCCAGTTCGTCCAAAGGCACCACCCGGTTGACCAGACCCATCTCCAGGGCCTCCTGTGCCGAATACTGTTTGTTCAGGAACCAGATCTCCCGGGCTTTCTTTTGTCCCACGATGCTGGCCAGGAAAGAGGAGCCCAGTCCTGCATCAAAGCTGCCAACTTTGGGACCTGTCTGGCCGAAAACAGCATTCTCCGAGGCAATGGTCAGATCGCATACCACATGCAGCACATGACCGCCGCCGATGGCATAGCCGTTGACCATGGCCACCACCGGCTTGGGCATCGAACGTATCTGCTTCTGCACATCCAGGATGTTCAGGCGGGGCACACCGTCTTTCCCGATGTATCCGCCTTTGCCCTTCACCGACTGGTCGCCGCCGCTGCAGAAGGCCTTGTCACCGGCACCCGTGAGGATGATGGTGTAGATCTCCGGGTCCTCGCGGCAGGTCACCAGCGCCTCACTCATCTCCTTCACTGTCTCGGGCCGGAAAGCGTTCCGCTTCTCCGGCCGGTTGATGGTGATCTTCGCGATGCCGTTCCAGAACTCAAAAAAGATATCCTCATACTCCCTGATCGTTTTCCATTCTCTTTTCATCGTTATTAAATTTTACCAATCAAAATTCAGAATTCATAAATCAAAATTCATCATTCGTTATTCGATGTTCGTCATTCATCGTTCATCGATCATCCTTCATTCTTCACTTTTGCCTTTTGCCTTAATACTTTTGCCTTATTTTGTCATACGGTAGTCATACGGTAGTCATACGGTAGTCATACGGTTGTCATTAGTTCGCTTCGCGAACGAAATTAGCTCCCTCCGGTCGCGAAATCAGGTAGAAATTAGCTCCCTTTGGTCGCGAAATTAAGTGGTAATTAAGTAGTTATTCATAAATCATCACTCATAAATCAAAATTCATCATTCGTTATTCGGTGTTCGATGTTCGTCATTCATCGATCATCGATCATCCTTCATTCTTCACTTTTGCCTTTTTTTGTCATACAATAGTCATACGGTTGTCATACGGTTGTCATTAGTTCGCTTCGCGAACGAAATTAGCTCCCTCCGGTCGCGAAATCAGGTAGAATTTAGCTCCCTTTGGTCGCGAAATTAAGTGGTAATTAAGTAGTCATTCATAAATCATCACTCATAAATCAAAATTCAAAATTCATAAATCGATATTCGTTATTCGTTATTCGATATTCGTCCATCATCCTTCTTTGCCAGTCTCCCAAAATACTCCCTCAATATCCTCCCGTTCTCTTCCCGCGGTGTGAACACTTCCAGGATCACCGGGCCGGGCATGGTGCTGAT
>WFRO01000120.1 GCA_015486475.1 Bacteroidales bacterium | reverse complement strand
ACTGACATTACTGCCGGTTAGTTGTTCTCAAGACAAAAAACAGACAAAGGCATACCCTCACTCACACAAAATAAGGGTCATTCATACTTCCGATCTTGTGAGAGATGATGAAAACACTTTAATAAGACTTCTCCTGTTCTCGAATGATCAAAAGATCCTCGGAATACATTCCAGCGCTTCACCGTGGTCGGATACAGGAGTGATCAGGAAGGTCTTTCGCCATATTGATCTTTATGAGAAAGTATATCCGAATTTAATAAAGCACGACCCTTCATATCCTTCCCCCGAATACCTTAGAAGCATCACAATGCCGGGAAATGAGATCCCCAATGATTACATAACCGATACGCCCGGATCTCTTCATATCAAAGATGTCCTTCTCGATCATTCAAATGATGAACCGGTGTGGGTTACCTGCTGGGGTGGCCCGGCCACAGTAACAGCAGCCCTTCGCTACATAAATGATCACTATCCTGAAGAGAAAGCGTATGTTGCAAAAAAACTAAGGATCTATTTTGTAGGACGACAGGAAGGGACTGAGGATACCTACCAAAAAGAACAACCTTGTATGGATTATATCAATTCACATTATCAGCCATTGCCTCAGATGCTTACCTGTGAGACGTACAATTATATGAATTACTGGGGAGATGCAAGGTATTGGTTCAATAATGTGCAATACTCAACTAAGGAATGGGTGGAGAATAATTATAACAAAGGAAACGGCCCTTTATGTGATGATTTTAAATATTACGAGACGGGAGACTGCGATGGCGATGCTCCGGCAATGCTCCATATTTTAGGAGATTATTATGGGCTCCGGAGTACTGAAGACCCTTCTTACGGGGGCTGGGGATCCCGTTTTTCAAGAACCGTAAACAATGATAACCGGTTTGTGAACTGGGATGAGAAAGATCTAAAACCCCATTATGTTGCCGATGCTTATTCCGGAGACACAATTACCCGCAACTGGTATCAGAAAATGCACTATTCGGGAGCCCGTTGGAATGATGACATTCAGAATGAGTTGGCTGTGCGGGCATCGTGGTGCGTAAAAAGTTATGCCGAAGCAAACCATCCTCCTGTAGTTTACCTCACTTCAGCTCCGGACATCGAAGCCATACCTGGAGAGCAGATACGACTTTCATGTGAAGCTTCAGATCCTGACGGAGATAGTTTAAAATATCATTGGTGGCAATATAAAGAAGCAGGAACTTCCATGTCAACAATAACAATTAACAGTGCAGAAACTCCGGAAGCCTCATTTATTTGTCCCGATGATCCCGGGAAAACGATCCACGTTATTCTTGAAGTTCAGGATAACGGCAAAGGACATCCCCTTACCCGGTATGCAAGAGTTATAGTAAATATCAAACCATCAGCTTCAGAACTTGTACGTTCCAAAACTACTAGTCCGGTTAAAGTTATATTAGATACCGATATAGACTCTGATGTGGATGATGTTGGTGCGCTTGCCATGCTGCATGCAATGATGAGCAATGGCGAAGTTGAGATCCTTGCAGTAATGATTTCCTCCACCTGTCCATACTCAGCAGCATGTGTCGATGCAATTAATACCTATTATGGCAGACCGGACATACCAATAGGTGTTAAAAAGGGAAATGGTGTCTGTCGCGATTCTCATTACACGGGTAAAGTTGCCAAAAATTTTCCTCAGGATATAGGTTCCGGTATAAACGCACCCGATGCTAAACTGCTCTATCGCCAAATTCTTGCAGGCGAGCCAGATAATAGTGTTACTATTATTTCAATAGGTTATTTTACAAATTTAGCTGACCTTTTAAGAACCTCGGGGGACCCGATCAGCAAATTGGATGGCAAAGATCTGGTAAACAAAAAAGTCATAGAATTGGTTAGTACAGGAGGAAAGTATCCAAGCGACCTTTCATACCAGGGGAACGGTAATTTTGAGCCGGACGGTAAAGCAGTGCAATATGTAAATGAACATTGGCCTACGATGCTGACTTATGTTTCCGGAGAAAAATGGTTCTGGGATGTTCAAACAGGTGCTAAGCTGATGGAGGAATGTGACACGGACAAAAATCCGATAGCATACGCTTACAAAGAATTTCACTCTTCAGTCGACTGGGATTATATAAACCCGGAACATCATAGTGCCGATCAGATAGGGGTATTTGTGGCAGTAAGAGGATTTGAAAATAAATATATGCTCAATAAAACATCAGGGTATTTTTACATTTGGGATAACGGTTTATGTGAATGGAGAGACGATCATGACGAACCGTTACGCCGGGTCGTTTATAGTTTGAAAGAACCATACTCGGAAAATGCTTCCAAGTTGGCTGAAGAAATTGAAACGTTAATGATGCAAGCTCCACAGCAAGAGAATGAATCTAAGATCCTCGACAAAAAGCTAACTGATTTCACACTATTTAATGGTGAAGAATACAGGGCCCGAAAAAAAGTCTTTTTTATGGATCAATGAAGTTCCCGAAAACGGCTTGTGCAATACGATCCCTGTCATTAAACTTGAATTTGATCAACCAATAAATAAATTATTGTCATGAAACCATTTGTTATTTTTTCAATGATCTTTTTACTGTCCTTTCATGCCGAAAACACAAATGCGGTTAGAACATTTCCAAAGAAAGAGAAATATTCGATCTACCATGACGGATGGATAGACTTTAACAAGAACGGAAAAAAAGATATCTACGAAGATCCGCAACAGGATATCGAAGCCCGGGTAGAAGACCTTCTGTCGCAAATGACTATGGAGGAGAAAACCATGCAAATGGTTACCCTATACGGGTACCACCGGGTTGCAAAAGATCAGTTGCCCACTCCTGAGTGGAAAAATGCGATCTGGAAAGATGGATTGGCAAATATCGATGAGCATTGTAATGGGGTGGTCGAGTCCGATTACATGTATCCCTATTCAAAACATGTATGGGCGCTTAACCAGGTACAGAAATTTTTTGTGGAAGAAACCCGCCTGGGAATTCCCGTTGAGTTTACCAATGAAGGTATAAGGGGCCTGAACCATACAAAAGCTACTTGTTTCCCTGCACAAATAGGTATTGCAACCACCTGGGACAGAAAGCTGGTTCATAAAATAGGGCACATCACAGGAAGCGAGGCCCGTGCTCTTGGATACAACAATGTTTACTCCCCCCTGATGGATGTGGCCAGGGATCAGCGTTGGGGACGTATAGTAGAAACTTACGGCGAAGATCCGTATCTGATCGCAGAACTTGGGATACAACAGATCAAAGGAATACAAGAAAACAGAGTGGTAAGCACACTTAAACATTATTTCCTCTATTCTGTGCCCAAAGGCGGAAGGGATGGCAAAGCCCGCACCGACCCACATGTAACCGAACGTGAAGCATGGGACCTTTATCTCTACCCTTTCAAACGAGGAATTATGGAAGGCGGTGCAATGGGCATTATGAGCAGTTACAATGATTATAATGGTATTCCTGTATCAGGAAGTAAATATTACTTAACTGATATATTGAGAGACAAGCTGCATTTTAAAGGATATGTAGTTTCAGATTCATATGCTGTAGAATATCTTTATAAGAAGCACCATGTAGCAGGAACATACAAAGAGGCGGTACGCCAGGCAGTGGAAGCCGGACTTAATGTAAGGACAACATTTGAAACGCCTGAAAGTTATGTTGAACCGCTGCGGGAACTGATAAAGGAGGGATCCATTTCGATGGCCACCATCGATGACAGGGTGAGGGATGTCCTGAGGGTGAAATTTTGGGAAGGATTGTTCGATGAGCCCTATCATGACGAAAAAGTTGCCGATAAACGGGTCAATACAAAAGAAAACAATGAGATAGCTTTGCAGGCATCTAGGGAATCAATTGTTTTATTGAAAAACGAAAACGGCCTATTACCGCTTGATATCTCAAAATATAATAACATCCTTGTGTGCGGTCCTGCTGCCAAAGAGGAACAATCATCCGAAAGCCGGTACGGTCCTAACCACATTGATGTTATATCGGGATATGAAGGAATTGTTGCAGAGGTTGGCGACAAAGCAAAAGTGCAGTATGCGCAAGGATGCAAATATTATGACAAAAATATATGGCCTGAGTCAGAGTTAATGCCTGTTGAGCCGGGGAAAGAGGAGCAGGAGATGATGAATGAGGCAGTACAAAAAGCTCAAAACTCCGACCTTATCATTGCCTTTCTCGGGGAGAATGACCGTATTGTAGGTGAGTCGCGATCGAGAACAAGCTTGGATCTACCGGGTTCTCAACGTACATTCTTAATGAAACTAAAAGAGACAGGCAAACCGTTAGTGCTGGTACTGATCAATGGCCAGCCATTAACAATAAACTGGGCCAATGCAAACATTACGTCTATCCTCGAAGCATGGTTCCCCGGCCTTCACGGGGGAACTGCAATTGCTGATGTCCTTTTCGGCAAGTATAATCCCGGCGGGAAAATGCCTGTTACTACTCCTAAAACTGTAGGAGAGATCCCCTTTAATTTTCCGTTTAAACCGGGATCACAAGCCGGTCAGCAAAGTTATGTGGATCCTAACGGACATGGCAACTCCAGAATTAACGGCGCGCTCTACCCTTTTGGTTATGGGTTAAGCTACACCACATTCGAGTACTCAAACCTTAAAATATCGCCAACGGAAGGTGGACTGCAAGCATCGGTTCAGGTGAGTTTTACCTTAAAAAATACAGGAACAATAAAAGGAGATGAGGTGCCTCAGCTTTATATCAATGATGAAGTGGCCAGTGTGACCCGTTACGAAAAAATGCTTCGTGGTTTCGACAGGATAACACTCGAACCCGGAGAAGAAAAAGAAGTTACTTTTACCATTAACCCGGACGATCTCGCACTTTACAACCGCGATATGAAATTTGTCGTTGAGCCCGGGAGGTTCAATGTTGCGATCGGCAGCTCGTCGGAAGATATAAGGCTTACCGGTTCTTTTGTGTTAGTTGATAAACATGCAAAAGCCAACGCCCTTTTTGAAAAACAATGATGATGTGCTGGCGAATAAGTCTGTGACGGACTAAAGAGCCAGCTCTCCGATCCCCTGCCGGACGATCACCGGCTCGTCACCCGTACAATCGACGATGGTGGAGGCTACATTATTGCCGTAACCGGCGTCGATGACCACGTCGGCAATGCCTTTGAATTTCTCATGGATCAGCTCCGGGTCGGTGGTGTAATCGATCACCTCATCCTCATCGTGGATGGAGCTGGAGAGCAGGGGATGTCCCAGCATCCTGACCAGCTCGCGTGTGATGGTACAGTCGGGGATGCGTATGCCAATGGTCTTTTTCCGGCCCTTGAACAGTTTGGGCACCCGGCTGTTGGCCGGCAGGATAAAGGTGAAAGGACCGGGAAGGTTATGCTTCAGGAGCTTGAAAATGGTCTTGTCCAGCGGTGGCGTGAAAGCCGAGATCTGGCTCAGATCGGAAAAGATGAAAGAGAGCTCGGGTTTTTTGGGATCAGCCCCTTTCAGAAAAGCCAGTTTCTCCAGCGCTTTGGGCTTGTCCAGACTGCAGCCGATGGCATAGACCGTATCGGTGGGATAAACGACCAGCCCGCCCTCCTCCAGGATCGTGACAATACGCCGGAGATGCTTCTGACTGGGGGACTGGGAATACATCTTGATAAGCATGGCTGTGGATCTTTACCGGTTCAGTAACTTACCCCCTAAAAATAGTAAATATTCGGGTAAAATGATGTAGGGGAGTCGTTACTGATAGGTTGATAAGTTGATAAGTTGATAAGTTGAAGAGTTTAAATCGAAAGTGATCTAACCGTGAACTATGAACTATGAACTATGAACTACGAACTATGAACTACGAACCACGAACTAAAAAGGGGTAAGCTACTTATATCGCACCGCTACAACCGCCTTACCCTTGCTACCTTCCGGTCCTGGGGGAGTTCGACGGGAGCTGGTCGTATAAGACTTACCCCTGTGCAAAAGTAGCAAGATTTTCGTTCTCCGGCAAATGATCATCGTCAGAAGCCGGGAACAGGAAAAAAATGTATCTTTGTCCATAAACCAAAAACTCGGCAGAAATGGAAAACAGAAGAGTCTCTGTCTGGAAAGGCATGCTCAACGCCGGTATATTCACCGGACTGTTGATGGTACTTTACTCTCTTTTATTGTATTTCCTGGGTCAGTCTTTTAACAAGGTTTTGTCATCATTGGGTTTTCTGATATTCATTGCAGGTCTGTATCTGGGCATCCGGTCTTTCAGGGATACCGCCAGAGGAGGTTTTTTGTCCTATGGCCAGGTATTGGGCGCCGGAACGGTGATGTCCTTGTACATAGCAATAATTACGGCGATCTTTGCTTACCTTCTTTATGCGGTGATCGATCCCGACCTGATCGTGAAGATGACCGAAATGAAAAGAGAGATCCTGATGAAGAAAGGGTTGTCTGATGAGCAAATAGATGCATCTTTAAAGATAGCGGCCTGGACGACGGCACCCTGGTTCCTTGCTGTTTCTTCCCTGGTGGCTACGGTCATCTGGGGTTTCATCCTTACCCTGATCGAAGGGATCTTTCTGAAGAGGGAACCGGAGAACCCCTTTGCAGAGGTGACAGAAGAAGAACAATAGCGATCTTATGGCGAAACAGAAACTGGATCTTTCGGTTGTATCCCCTTTGTACAACGAGCGCGAGTCACTGCCCGAGCTGACGGAATGGATACGCAGGGTGTGTGAGAAGGAGGGTTATGCCTACGAGATCATTTTTGTGGATGACGGCAGCAACGACGGCTCCTGGCAGGTGATCGAAGATCTGGCAGCCCGGTATCCGGAAGTGCGGGGTATTCGTTTTCAGCGCAATTACGGCAAATCACCGGCCCTGCATGTAGGGTTTCAGATGGCTTCCGGAGAGGTGGTCATCACCATGGATGCCGACCTGCAGGACAGCCCCGACGAGATCCCGGAGTTGGTCAGGATGATCCGCGAAGAGGGCTACGACATGGTGTCGGGATGGAAGAAAAAAAGGTACGATCCCATTTCCAAGACGGTGCCCAGCAAGTTTTTTAACCTGACGGCCCGCATGGTCACAGGCATCAAATTGCATGACTTCAATTGCGGGCTGAAAGCCTACCGCCGCGAGGTGGTCAAATCGATCGAAGTGTACGGAGAAATGCACCGATACATACCCGTGCTGGCCAAACAGGCGGGGTTCCGTAAGATCGGCGAGAAGGTGGTGCAGCACAGAAAAAGGAAATACGGGGTCACCAAGTTCGGCCTCTCCCGTTTTATCAAGGGCTACCTCGACCTGATCTCCGTGACGTTCATCACGAAATTCGGCAAGCGTCCCATGCACCTCTTCGGGTCGCTGGGCTCGCTCATGTTCCTGGTGGGTTTCCTGGCAGCGCTCTGGCTGGGCATCCGTAAGCTCTGGTTCCTGAACCATGGTATCCCCGCTCCCCTGGTGACCACCAGTCCTTATTTTTACCTCTCCCTGACGGCCATGATCCTGGGAACACAGCTTTTTATGGCAGGTTTCCTGGGTGAGCTGGTCTCCCGCAGCTCGTCCGACAGGAACCGTTATCTGGTAGAGAAAAAACTGAATTTCCCCAGGGAGAAAGAAGTGATAAAACAAGTGCTATGATCATACGCAGCAGGGCTCCTTTGCGTCTCGGTTTTGGTGGCGGAGGCACCGATGTTTCCCCTTACAACGATGAGTACGGGGGATGTACCCTCAGTGCTGCCATCAATATGTATGCTTATTGCACCCTCGAGCCAGCAGATGACGGGTATGTCGAATTTTCTGCTCCCGACCTGGGGGAGACTTACCGCAGCAAAGCCCTGGAAGAGCTGCCCCTGGATGATGTGCTGCCCCTGCACAAAGGGATCTACAACGAGATCGTCCGGAGATACCGGGGCGGCCGTCCCCTTTCTTTCCGTATGGTCACTTTCTCCGATGCCCTTCCCGGCTCGGGGCTGGGCTCCTCCTCGACCATGGTGGTGGCCATCCTCAGCGCTTTGGCCGAATGGCTGAAACTGCCGCTGGGCGATTACGACCTGGCCAGCCTGGCCTATAAGATCGAACGGGAAGACCTGGGACTCAAAGGCGGCAAACAGGACCAGTACTCGGCCGCCTTCGGGGGGATCAATTTTATGGAATATTTTTCCGGCAGCAAGGTGATCGTCAACCCCCTGCGCATCAAGCCGTGGGTACGCAACGAGCTGGAAGATTCACTGGTGCTCTATTATACCGGCCGCTCCCGTGACTCATCAGCCATCATCGAAGAACAGATAAAAAATGCACGGGAGAAGGTGAAAGATCCGCTGGAGGCGATGCATCGCATCAAGCAGATCGCCATAGAGATGAAAGAGGCCATCCTCACCGGCAACATTGAAGGCTTCTATGAGAGCATCCGCCGGGGTTGGGAGACCAAGAAAAAAGCCTCGTCGGTGATCACCAATGAGCGGCTGGAGGAGATCTATGCCTATGCGCTCGATAATGGCGCCCGTGCCGGGAAGGTGTCGGGAGCCGGTGGAGGCGGGTTTTTCATGTTCTTTGTGGATATTCCCCACAAGCCGGAGTTTACCCGGGCCATGGAAAGTTATGGAGGAAAAGTCTTTCAGCCCAAGTTCACGGAGAACGGCAGCGAAAGCTGGACCCTGGGGAATGGTCTCCTGCGCAGATCCGCCGCGGCAGGAGGAAGATCTGACAACTGATATCATTTAAAACGCTTTATGGAGGCGATCGTTCTGGCCGGAGGTTTTGGCACCCGTCTGAAAAAACTGGGTCTGGATATCCCCAAGCCCATGGTAGAGGTGGGAGGAAGACCCTTCCTGGAATATCTCCTGCTTTACTTACGGTATCACGGTGTGGAACGGGTGATCCTTTCCGTAGGCTACAAAAAAGAGGTCATAAAGGAACATTTCGGGAGCCTTTTCCGGGGGATGTGGGTGGACTATGCGGAAGAGGAGCAGCCGCTGGGTACGGGCGGCGGTATCCGCAAAGCCATGACTCTTTGCCGCGAGGAGCAGGTGTGGGTGCTCAACGGAGACACTTTTTTTGAGGTGGACCTCCCCGCGATGTATGCTTTCCATACAAGAGAAAGGGCTTCGGTGACCCTGGCCGGGAAGAAGATGAAGAAACCGGGCCGCTACGGACTGATCGGTTATGACGCACAGATGCGTATCCGGGAGTTCAGGGAGAAAGACCCGGCCGCCGAAGAGGGTGTGATCAACGGAGGGGTGTATCTCATCAACCGGACCCGTTTCCTGGAGGAACCTTTGCCGGAGGCTTTCTCAATGGAACATGATTTTCTGGAGCCGTATGTGGCGAAAGAGAAGTTTATGCTGTATCTTTCGGACGGATATTTTATAGATATCGGCATTCCGGAAGATCTGGAGCGGGCACGCCATGACAGCAACATCTTCAATAAATACCGGTAAAGCCCTTTTTGTCGATCGCGATGGCGTGATCAACAAAGAGAAGGATTATGTCTGGAAAGCAGAGGACTTCGAATTTCTGGAAGGAGTGTTCGAAGCATTGCGCGAGGCGGTGGAGAAGGGATATAAGATCGTGGTGATCACCAACCAGGCGGGGATCGCAAGAGGATACTACAGCGAAGAGGATTTTCAACGCCTTACGGAGTGGATGGTACACAAGTTGCGGGATCAGGGAGTACCGGTAGCCGGGGTTTATTACGATCCGACCCACCCTGAGCATGGCATCGGGAAATACCGGAAAGAGAGCCTGCGGCGCAAGCCCAATCCGGGGATGATCTTTGAAGCGGCCCGGGAGCATCACTTCGACCTGCAGGCCTCGGCGCTGGTAGGGGACAAGCTTAGCGATATCGAGGCCGGGCGACGGGCCGGCGTAGGACGCCTCTTTCTCGTCCGCACAGGCCATCCCTTTGATGATGCAGATGTGCCACCAGGTTGTGAAGTGGCGGATGATCTGCGGGAAGCAGTGAAGAAATTAGCGATGAGCGATGAGTTATGAGCCCCGCCTTCGTCCCGATGAATCGGGACTACGGCATGCAAAGAATGAGTGATGAGATGAAAAAGTCAAAAGTCCAAAGTCGAAGAGGTCGAAAAGTGGGAAGAGTGGAAAAAGTGGAAAAATGGAAAGATGGAATAATGGAAGAACACCTACCGAATGACCATTGTATGACAAAATAAGGAAATGAAGTTCCAGGTTCCATGTTCCATGTTTGAAGGATGATTGCTGAATGACTACTTAATTTCGCGACCGAAGGGAGCTAATTACACGAGCGAAGCGAGTAAATTACGTGAGCGAAGCGAACTAGTGACAACCGAATGACTATCGTATGACCATTATAATTTTTCACCACGAACTTTGAATGATGAAGGTTCTTATCATCGGACCCGCTTATCCCCTCCGTGGGGGTCTGGCCGTCATCGACGAGGCGATGTGCCGGGCTTTCCTGCGTGCCGGCCACGAGGCGGGCATTGTCACCTACCGTCTGCAGTACCCCTCTTTACTGTTCCCCGGCAAGACCCAGATGGCCGACGGTCCGCCTCCCGAAGGCCTGGATATCCATGT
>WFRO01000119.1 GCA_015486475.1 Bacteroidales bacterium | reverse complement strand
GTCATGCCCATCCTCCTGGAGTTCACCTTTGAGGATAATTCAAAAAAAGAGATCAAAATACCGGCCGAGATCTGGAGAAGGAACAACAAGACCGTCACGAAAGTGTTTCCCTTCCCGCAAAAAGTGAAACAGATCGTCGTCGATCCTCTACGGGAAACCGCCGACACTGACCTCAGCAACAATGCATGGCCTCCTGTTGAGCAGATCAACCGTTTCGAACTGTTCAAGTACAACCGGACTTCGCGGCCCAACCCCATGCAGCAGAGCAGGAAAAAGTAATTCCGGTCAGGAGAATGAGGAATTCCTGTTACAGGTGTCGTCAGATCAGAATTTGATCACAAGATCCAGGTAGTGATGGAGCTCAGGAACAGCTCTTCAGGATCTCAGGGCCTTCGCCCAGGATATTCTCCAACTCCAGAAGCCGGATCAACTCATGCACCTCCGGCAGGATATGGATCATCTCAAATTTATACATGCATTGTTCGGCATTCCTTGCCATCTCCACAAGAAAATCAAACCCCTGACTATCCACAAAATGGATAGTCTCCATGTTAACAGTGATCCTCATATCCCGCAGGATCCGGATCGCCTCCAGCTCCTTCCGCACCTCCCCGGCCAGAAGAAAGCTGAAACGGCTGTCGTCGGGAAATGAGAACATCAAGTGTTTTTCACTGATAATATCTTTTTTTATCATGGCAACACCAAAATTTAGAAACCCCGAAAATAAAGATTGTTAAAAAAACGAAGAAATTTTTTTTCAGAATACTTATCAACAATCGCACCAAATTACCCACGAAAACTGATATGAAGTTCTTTCAATTGTTTTTCGGAGATATAATTAGGTGCATCTGCCATCATGTCGCGGGCAGCATTGTTTTTGGGGAAAGCGATATAGTCGCGTATGGAATCTCCTCCTCCCAGCAGGGCCACCAGCCGGTCAAAGCCGAGAGCGATCCCTCCGTGGGGCGGTGTGCCATAGCGCAGGGCTTCCAGCAGGAATCCGAACTGCTGTTCTGCATCCTCGGGTGAGAATCCCAGCAGATCCAGCATGCGTGCCTGCAGGTCCGTGTCATGGATACGTATCGACCCGCCTCCTATCTCCACGCCATTGATCACCAGGTCGTAGGCGTTGGCACGTACCGCGGCAGGATCTTTTTCCAGCAGGGCAAGATCTTCCTCACGGGGCGAGGTAAAAGGGTGATGTTTGGCCACGAACCGGTTCTCCTCCTCATCCCACTCCAGCAATGGGAAGTCTGTCACCCACAGGGGGGCGAACGCTCTCTTGTCCCGCAGGCCCAGACGCTCACCCATTTCCAGGCGCAGCTCAGACATTGCAAACAGCGTACGCTCTTTTTCTCCCGAGAGCAGCAGCAGGAGATCGCCCGCCGAAGCCCCACAGGCCTCGCCCCAGGATCGCAGGTCCTCCGGAGCAAAGAACTTGTCCACCGACGATTTTACCGTACCGTCGCCGTTGTATTTAACATACACCATGCCCCCGGCCCCTATCTGCGGACGCTTGACCCAGTCGGTCAGCTGATCCAGCTGTTTCCGGGAATAACCGGCAGCCCCGGGGACACAGATCGCCCCCATCCAGGCAGCCTCGTCAAATACACGGAATCCCTTCCCTTTTACCAGATCCGTCAACTCATGCAACTCCATCCCGAAGCGTGTGTCCGGTTTATCCGTGCCGTAGCGCTGCATGGCCTCATCCCAGGACAAACGGGGGAAATTCCCATCTATTTTAAAATTTACGACCGAAGCCAGTAACTCCTTGATCAGCCCTTCGAAAACCTGCAGCACATCCTCCTGGTCGATGAAGGACATTTCACAGTCGACCTGTGTAAATTCAGGCTGTCTGTCAGCACGCAGGTCTTCATCCCGGAAGCATTTCACCAGCTGGAAATATTTATCGTAGCCGGCGATCATCAACAGTTGTTTGAAGATCTGGGGTGACTGCGGCAGGGCATAGAACTGCCGTTCATGCAGACGCGACGGCACCACAAAATCCCGGGCGCCTTCCGGCGTGGATTTGATAAGCGCCGGGGTCTCTATCTCGAGGAACCCCTGTGCATCCAGATAATTCCTTATTTTCTGGGCCACACGGTGGCGCAGGATCAGATTTTCTTTCAGGGGTGTGCGCCGCAGGTCCAGGTACCGGTATTTCATACGTATCTCTTCTCCCCCGTCACTCTCCTCCTCCAGGGTGAAGGGCGGCACCTCTGACGCGCCCAGTATGCGAAGTTCTTTTACCTCGATCTCTATATCTCCGGTAGGCAGCTTTTTATTCTTGCTGGAGCGTTCCCGCACCTCTCCTTTTACCTGTACAACATACTCTCTGCCCAGCTTACGGGCTTCCCGGCAAAGACCTTCATCCTGCCGCATATCAAAGACCAGCTGCGTGATCCCGTAACGATCCCGCAGGTCAAGGAAGGTCATCCCTCCCAGGTCACGCGAGCGATGCACCCATCCCGCCAGGGTCACCTCTTTCCCTGCATCTTCGATCCTGAGCTCGCCGCATGTATGTGTTCGGTACATATTCAAAAATTTTCGCAAAAATACACAAAATAATGCCGCAACTCATTTTTATACTCCCTCTTTTTTCTCATCTTTCGTTATTCATAATCACAATGACCGTTCTATGGGAAAGATCTTTGACGATGAATATTTTATGCGGGAGGCGCTGAAAGAGGCCTCCACCGCCCTGGAGCAGGGAGAGATCCCCGTCGGGGCCGTGATCGTCTGCAATGACCGTATCGTAGCCCGTGGCCACAATGCTGTGGAGGCACTTCAGGACCCCACCGCCCACGCCGAGATCCTGGCCATCACAGCAGCTGCCAACGCCCTGGGAAATAAATACCTCTCCGGCTGTACGGTCTATGTTACCGTCGAGCCCTGTCCCATGTGTGCGGGAGCATTGTACTGGGCCCGTCCCGACAGGCTGGTCTTCGGCACAGGCGATGAGAAAAGAGGTTACCGCCGTCATACCCCGCAACTGCTACATCCGGCAACCAGGGTCACCAACGGGATCTCAGAAGAAAAAGCCCGCCATCTCATGAAAAAGTTCTTTGATGATCTCCGGAAAACACGGGAGGGATGATCCCCGGAAGATCATTCGGGATACGGCACAAATTTTGCTATTTTTGTAATAAACGAACATCCCCATGAAAAACAGAATATTTCAACATCTTATACTGTTCCTGTTTCTCTTTGTGATCACTTTGCCTGCGGTAAAAGCCCAGGTATATTCAACGCCCAACACCAATCCCAAGATCGTGGAGATGCTCCACCGCTCTGCCATCGTGGAAAATGAAGATTATGTAAAAGTTACCGGGAATCCATATGTGGACAAAGAGTTTCAGAAAGGAGAGATCATATTCGGCGACTCCGTGGTCGTCAAGGATGTCCCTATCCGTCTGAACTTCTATACGGATAACATCGAGTTCAAAAAGAATGATACGATCCTGGCCCTGGCCAACCCGGAGACGATCGATCGGATCAGCTTCGGATACCGGAATTTCATCTTCTCCTCTTATAAAGAAGGTGCCTTCACCAAAAAAGGATATTTTGAGGTGCTGGCCGACGGACAGACCAAACTGTTGCTCCACCGGGAAGCCATCATCAAACGGGAACAGCTGCCTGCTTCCAACTATGAAGGAGGGAACTACCGCGATTACTTCCGTAACAGTGAAACGTATTATATTAAAAAAGGAGATGCCCTGGCCACCCACATCTCCCGTTCCAAAAAAAGTGTTCTGAAAGCCCTCGGAGACCATACCGGAGAACTGGATGCGTACATAAAAAAGAAGCACCTGAAGCTCAACAAAACAGACGATCTGATCGATCTTTTCTACTATTACAATACACTGAAATAAACACTTTAGCCGAATGACCGTAGACAACAACCATTTGCATAAGTTCATCTGGGTGATCCAGTTGATAAGCACGATCATTTTCGTGATGTTCGTTTTCTCGGTCTATCTCACGGATTTTTATGAGAGGATCACCCCCGGCATTGATAAGAAATACTATGTCATCGTCCTGGGAGTTATCTATGTCCTTGTCCTTTTTTCGCCGAATATACTCAGACTGTCTTACCTTTATTATTCCGATACCGGGGACATGCTTGTGATCAAGACCTATCCCATCGGATTTTTCACTTCCGGCAAAAAAAGCTTCCGCATCCCGAAAAGAGACTTTGTCAGGGCCGAGCTGCAGGAACATTTCTTCGGCCTGCACCGTTCACTGACCTTCTACCAGCGCCTCCCGGGGAAAGGGGTGGCCAAATATCCGCCGGTCTATATCAACGGGCTGCCGTCCGAAGATCAAAAAAAGATTTTATTATCTTTATCCAGACTGATGGTAAAGTAATTGGGAAACTGTTTTACAACAGGGAAAAAGCATGAATAAAATCATCTTTTTTCAGGATCTGTTATGTCTAGTTTTGCGGCAATTATAAAGCATAAAGCAGCTATCCCTGTCATACCCTGAAGGGAAAACGGAACAGTACCTTTAAAAAAGAGCAACTATGAAAACAACAGACATTGTCAACGATCTTGAGCAGAAGCACCCGGGCGAAAAAGAGTATCTGCAGGCGGTCACCGAAGTGCTTGAATCCATCGAAGATATCTACAACCAGAACCCCCAGTTTGAAGCTGCCGGCATCGTGGAGCGGCTGGTGGAGCCGGACAGGGTGATCACCTTCAAAGTACCCTGGCTGGATGATGAAGGGAAGGTACATATCAATCTGGGCTACCGTGTGCAGTTCAACAATGCTCTGGGACCCTACAAAGGAGGCCTGCGTTTTCACCCCAGTGTCAACCTCAGTATCCTGAAGTTCCTGGGCTTTGAGCAGATCTTCAAGAATGCCCTCACCACCCTTCCGCTGGGTGGCGCCAAAGGGGGCAGCGACTTCAATCCCAAAGGGAAATCCCAGGGTGAGATCATGCGCTTCTGTCAGGCCTTCATGCTGGAGCTGTGGAAGAACATAGGAGCGGAGACGGATGTGCCGGCAGGAGATATCGGTGTAGGGGGCCGGGAGATAGGATATCTTTACGGTATGTACAAAAAGCTGACCCGTCAGCACACCGGTGTGCTCACCGGCAAAGGCCTGAACTGGGGAGGCAGTCTCATCCGTCCCGAGGCCACCGGCTACGGGGTGGTCTATTTCACCAAAGAGATGCTGGCCACGCTTGGCGAGACCCTGGAGGGCAAGACCATAGCGGTCTCCGGTTTCGGGAATGTTGCCTGGGGAGCCGTCCGGAAAGCCACGGAGCTGGGGGCAAAGGTGGTGACCCTCTCGGGACCCGACGGTTATGTTTATGACCCGGCCGGCATTTCCGGGGAGAAGATCGATTATATGCTGGAGCTGCGTGCTACCAACGAAGATATTGTAGAACCTTATGCCCATGAGTTCGACGGCGTGGAGTTCGTTGCCGGCCGGCATCCCTGGGAGGTAAAGGCTGATATTGCCCTGCCCTGTGCCACACAGAACGAGCTGAACGAAGAAGATGCCCGTCATCTGATCGATAACGGTTGCATGTGCGTCACCGAAGGGGCCAATATGCCCTGTACGCCTGAAGCGATCCATCTGCTGCAGGAGAACAGCATCCTCTTCTCGCCCGGCAAAGCTTCCAATGCCGGCGGCGTAGCCACCTCCGGGCTGGAGATGTCACAGAACGCCCTGAAGATGAACTGGACCGCCCGGGAGGTGGATGACCGGCTGCACCAGATCATGATCGACATCCATCATTCCTGTGTGCGGTACGGAAAACGCCCGGATGGTTATGTGGACTACGTCAAGGGGGCCAATGTAGCCGGTTTCCTGAAAGTGGCCAACGCCATGCTCGACCTGGGTGTCCTCTGAAACGACCTATGGAAGACCTTACCTACAAGATCGCCATCACCCTGCTGCCGGGGATAGGTCCGGTAAGGACCCGGGCCATCCTGGCACATCTGCGGTCACTGGAAACTTTTTTCTCGGAAACGGAGAGCGCCCTGCGCCGCATCCCCGGCATCGGTGATCATCTGGCGTCCCGCTCCCTCAGAAAGAAAGTGCTGGAACAAGCCGAAAAAGAGACAGTTTTCGTCGAAAAGAACAATCTGCATGTTTCCTGGTTCCTGGATGAGGATTATCCTTCCCGCCTGAAACAGTGTGAAGATGCACCCGTTCTGATCTACCGGCAGGGAGATACGGATCCCGATGCCCGTAAGGTGCTCAGCATCGTCGGTACCCGTCATGCCACCCCTTATGGCATCGGGCACTGCAACCGGATCATAGAAGATCTGGCAGCTTCCCATCCCGGTCTGCTCATCGTCAGCGGCCTGGCCTACGGCATTGATGTCTGTGCCCACAAAGCGGCCCTGAAACACGGGCTCCCCACCATTGCCGTGCTGGGCCACGGCCTGCAGATGATCTATCCCGCCTCCCACCGCCGTGTGGCCCGGGAGATCGTCCGGCAGGGGGCCCTGGTCACCGAATACAGCACTTACCATACACCCGACAAAAAGAATTTCATCGCCCGCAACCGTATCATCGCCGGGCTGGCCGATGCCACACTGGTGGTCGAATCGGGAGAGAAAGGCGGAGCCCTCATCACGGCCGACCTGGCCAACTCATACAACCGGGACGTCTTCGCCCTCCCCGGCCGCACCGACGATGAATGGTCGAGAGGCTGCAACCGGCTGATAAAAAAAAATATGGCCGCATTGGTGGAAAACGCTTCCGACCTGGCTTATTTCCTGGGATGGGAAATGAAGGACAACCGCAAGGAAGCCGTACAGAAAGAGCTGTTCCTCACCCTCAGCGAGGATGAACAGCTCCTACTCGATATTCTGAAAGACCAAAAAGAGCTGTCCCTTGATGAGCTGGCCGTACTCGCCGGCCTGCCGGTGAGCACAACATCTGCCCTGCTGCTCAACCTCGAATTCTCAGGCCTGGTAAAGAGCCTCCCCGGCAAGAGATATCGCTGGATGCCCTGATCAGATATCTTCAGGCCTTTTCCATACATGTTCTAGAACATAACATCTTCCGGAGCAGCATCCGTAATTCATTGATATCTCGATGTTTTAAAGCATCCCGGAAGTAAAAAATGTTTAAAATCATATTTTTCTATACGAAAAATGCATAAGTTTGCTTTCAACTATAACCATTTAAAACCGGCACATTATGGACAAAAGAGTAGAAAAATTCCTTGAACAGGTCATTACCAGGAACCCTGGCGAAAAAGAATTCCATCAGGCAGTGATGGAAGTTTCCGAATCTCTGATCCCGTTCATTGAGGAAAACCCCAAGTACAAACATGCCAAGATCCTGGAGCGGATGACCGAGCCTGAAAGGGTCATCATGTTCCGTGTACCCTGGGTGGATGACAAAGGAGAAATACAGCTTAACAAGGGATACCGTATCGAGATGAACAGCGCCATTGGTCCGTACAAAGGAGGCCTGCGCTTTCACCCTACGGTCAACCTGAGCATCCTGAAATTCCTGGCTTTCGAGCAGGTGTTCAAGAACTCTCTCACCACCCTGCCCATGGGCGGAGGCAAAGGAGGATCAGATTTTGACCCCAAAGGCAAATCAGACAATGAGATCATGCGTTTCTGCCAGAGCTTCATGACCGAACTTTCCCGTCATATCGGTCCCAATACGGACGTTCCCGCAGGGGATATCGGTGTGGGCGGCCGTGAGATCGGCTTCCTTTTCGGCCAGTACAAAAGGCTGAGGAATGAGTTTACAGGCGTGCTCACCGGCAAAGGACTGGAATGGGGCGGCAGCCTCATACGTCCCGAAGCCACCGGCTACGGCGCCGTCTATTTTGCAGAAGAGATGCTCAACACCCGCGGGAATACCATCAAAGGAAAGACCGTTGCCGTCTCCGGATCGGGGAACGTGGCACAGTATGCCGTACAAAAAGTAAATCAGCTGGGAGGCAAAGTGGTTACCCTCTCCGACTCCAACGGGTTCATCTATGACCCGGCCGGCATCGACGATGAAAAATGGGCCTTTGTTATGGACCTGAAGAATGTCCGTCGCGGCAGGATACGTGAATATGCAGAGAAATATGGCGTTGAGTATCACGAAGGACAGCGGCCCTGGAGCATACCCTGTGATGTGGCCCTGCCCTGTGCCACCCAGAACGAGGTGACCGGCAACGATGCAGAGATGCTTATCAAGAACGGTTGCATCTGCGTGGCCGAAGGAGCCAATATGCCGAGCACACCCGATGCCATTGAGGTATACCTGAAAAACAAGATCCTCTACGGTCCCGGAAAAGCTGCCAACGCCGGCGGCGTGGCTGTCTCCGGACTGGAGATGAGCCAGAACTCGCTGCGCCTCTCCTGGACACGCGAAGAGGTGGACAACCGTCTGCAGACCATCATGCAGGACATCCACGCCACCTGCGAGAAATACGGCAAGGAAAAAGACGGCTTCATCAACTACCTCAACGGTGCCAACATCGGCGGATTTGTGAAAGTGGCCGACGCCATGCTCGCCCAGGGTATCGTCTGATAATGCCGGGATAATTTATTTTCTGAAAGAAGGGGCTGGGCCCCTTTTTTCATATTTTTGTACCATGAAGCTGATAGATACACATACCCATCTCTATCTACCTGAATTTGACAATGACCGTTGGGAAGTCGTACAAAACGCCATCGATGCCGGCGTGGAAAAGATGTTTCTCCCCAACATAGACGCAGAGACCCTCACCCCTATGCTGAAGCTGACGGAACAGTTTCCCGGTAATTGCTATCCGATGACCGGTCTCCATCCCACATCGGTCAAAGAGAACCGGGAAGAAGAGATGAAAGCTGTGGAGAGATCGCTTAAGGATCACAGGTTCATCGCCATCGGGGAAATAGGCATCGATCTTTACTGGGAGAAAAAATACAGGAAAGAACAGGAGGAGATCTTTGCCCGGCAGATACAACTGGCCCTGGACCACCGGTTGCCGGTGGTGATCCATTCCCGGGAATCCCTGCCTGAGATCTTCGGGGTGCTGGAAAGCTTTTCCACGCTCCCCGGCGGGGTGTTCCACAGCTTTACCGGCACATACGCCGACGCCCGGAAGATCATTGAGATGGGATTCATGCTGGGGATCGGTGGCATCGTCACTTTCAAAAATTCATCGCTGAAAGAAGAGATAGAACCACTGGGGCCCGGACATATCGTTCTGGAAACCGATGCGCCTTTCCTGGCGCCGGTACCGCGGAGAGGAAAACGCAATGAAAGCCGGTATCTGGTACACATCGCTGATTTCCTGGCCTCCCTGTTCGGTCTGCCCCCGGAGAAAATAGCAGAGATCACCACTGCGAACGCACGAAAGACATTCCCCGCTGCTTTTCAGGAACACTGACCCAATAACCCTCTTTTCATGAGAAAGATACTGATGATCTATACGGGAGGCACCATCGGCATGGTGAGAGACCTCTCTACCGGCTTGCTGAGACCTCTTGACTTCTCCCATTTACTGAACCAGATCCCCGAGCTGCACCAGTTCGATCTCATCATCGACACCCGCACCTTCGAGCCGGTGATCGATTCTTCGGAGATACAGCCCTCTTTGTGGCTGAGCCTGGCAGAGATGATCATGAAAGAATACCACAACTACGACGGCTTTGTCATCCTGCATGGTACCGATACCATGGCCTACACAGCCTCTGCCCTCTCTTTCATGCTACCTGGCCTCAGCAAACCGGTGATCCTCACCGGTTCTCAGCTTCCCATCGGCACCCTCCGCACCGACGGCAAGGAAAACCTGATCTCTTCACTGGAGATCGCCGCAGCCCTGAATGAAGAAGGGCATCCCATTGTACCGGAAGTGTCCGTCTATTTTGAATATAAGCTCTTCCGCGGCAATCGTACCACCAAATACAGCGCCGAGACGTTCAATGCTTTCCAGTCTCCGAATTATCCCCTGCTGGCCGAAACAGGTGTACATATTCATTATAACCATGCTGCTATATTAAAATATGACCCGCAACGATCTCTCCGGCTCCGGCGGGAGCTGAACACGAACATTATCTTTCTGAAGGTCTTTCCCGGCCTGCCGGACTATCTGACAGCGCTGATATGTGATCAGCCGGACCTGGGAGGGATCATCCTCGAGACCTACGGAGCAGGCAATGGCCCTACCCGCCGGGCTTTCCTGGACCCGCTCAGAAAATTCATCGACCGGGGAGGGATCATCCTCAACGTATCACAATGTTCGGCCGGCATGGTGGACATGGAACAATATGAGACAGGTAAAAAACTCCAGGAAGCCGGCGTGACCGGGGGACGAGACCTCACCAAAGAAGCAGCACTTACCAAAATGATGCTGGCACTCAGCAGAGATACTTCGCCGGAAGAGAAAAAAATGTTCCTGCAAACGCCAATTTGTGGAGAAATGCATTCATAATTTAACTTTTTTTTGTATTTTGCGCAGCCAAATGTTCATAAAAAACGACAGCTTACGGAGAGGTGACCGAGTGGTCGAAGGTGCACGCCTGGAAAGCGTGTGTGCTGTGTGGAACAGTACCAAGGGTTCGAATCCCTTCCTCTCCGCCACAAAAAAATATTGGATTTCTGAAATTATTTTTAATACTTTGCAAAACAAAGATTTCGTTATTAACCAAAAGTAATCGTTCATTATGAAAAAACTATTTGCATTTGTTGCGGTAATCGGGATGCTTACATTCGGAGCGTCCGGTTTTGCTGTTGCTCAGGATCAGACCAACAGCGACACAGCTACTACGGTTCAGAACGACTCTGCCTCCGTTGACACAGCTGCACAGACAGCAGCGACACCTGCCACCCCCGAGCAAAAGCAGGGTGGTGAACAAGGAAATGTCCTGCTGAAACAGATCAAGGCCAAGTTCATCGAAGGAGGTGCCGGTTTTATGGGATCGATCCTCCTGACACTGATCTTCGGTCTGGCACTGGCCATTGAAAGGATCATCTATCTGAACCTGGCCACAACAAACACGGACAAGCTCCTGCAAAAGATCGAAGATGCCCTGGAATCGGGGGGTATTGACGCAGCCAAGGAGGTCTGCCGCAATACACGAGGACCGGTAGCGAGCATTTTCTATCAGGGTCTCGACCGGGCCCACGAAGGGGTAGAAATGGCCGAAAAATCCGTGATCGCTTATGGTAGCGTACAGATGGGCCTGCTGGAGAAAAACCTCTCCTGGATCGCCCTCTTCATCGCCATCGCCCCGATGCTCGGATTTATGGGAACGGTCATCGGGATGATCGATGCTTTCGATAAGATCCAGGTAGCAGGGACGGTCTCCGCACAGCTGGTCGCCGGCGGTATCAAGGTCGCTCTGATCACCACCGTATCCGGTCTGATCGTAGCTATCATACTCCAGATATTCTATAACTACATCCTCTCGAAGATCGACAGTATCACCGTCCAGATGGAAGATGCTTCCATCTCCCTGATCGACATACTGGTCAAGTATAACGAAAAAAATAAATAGGAGTTTATTATGTCTGGAACATTAAAAACCACGCTGAAGATCATCATGTGGGTGATCATGGGTATTTCCATTATCGTCATACTGTGGTTCTACATGGGGCCTGTTGTACCCGGCACCGAAGGGACCTCACTGGCAGAGCCGGTAGCCACAAATTATGCGCTGTGGTGGGCCTACTTCCTCTTTGCCCTGACGGTGGTCATCACCCTGGTCTTTGCCCTGGTGAATATCTTCACATCCCCCGGCGGACTCAAAAGATCATTGATCGTGCTCGTGGGGGTCGCGATCCTGATAGGCATATCTTATGTGCTGGCCTCTGACCAGATACTGAGCATCCCCGGTTATGAAGGCACAGGCAATAATCCTTCCACCCTGAAATGGGTAGGTACCGGATTGATCGCTACCTACATACTGGCCGGACTCGCTTTCCTGGCCATACTGTATGTCGAGATCTCCAGGATCTTTAAGTAAAAAGCTACTGAATGTTATTTACAATTTTGAACCATGGCACGTAAGCTACAACCGATCAATGCGGGATCAATGGCTGACATCGCTTTCCTCCTGCTGATCTTCTTCCTCGTGACCACCACTATGGATGTGGACACGGGCCTGATGAGAATGCTCCCTCCCATGCCCGAAAAGAACCAGGATCAGAAAAAACAGGATAAGATCAAGGAAAGGAACGTATTCGTCGTCCTGATCAATAAAAACAACGAACTGCTCGTCCAAGGAAAATTCATGGACATCCATAATCTGCGGGCTGCAGCCAAGGAATTTATTGCTAATCCCGATAACAAGGATAATCTGCCGGAAAAAGTCTGGAAGGATATTCCTTATTTCGGCCATGTGTTCGTGACGAAGAACCCTGTGATCTCCCTGCAGAACGACAGAGGGACGTCTTACGGTACCTACCTGAAGGTACAGAATGAATTGATCGCGGCCAAGGATGAACTGCGTAACGAGCTGGCTGAATCCAAGTTCGGAAAGAAATATGACGAACTGGATAAGGATCAGCAAAATGCAATCAAGAAATACTATCCTGCAGTGATCTCCGAAGCTGAACCTAAAAATGTTGGAGGAGGAAAATAATCATGAAATCAAGATTCCGCCCGAACGAAGAGGAGAGAAACGTAGGCCAGATCAACACGGCCTCCCTGCCTGATATCATCTTCATGCTCCTGTTCTTCTTCATGGTGACCACCGTGATGAGGGAGGTGGACCTGATGGTGACCATCAAGGTGCCGGAAGCTACCGAAGCCAAAAAACTGGAAAAGAAATCTTTGGTTTCATATATCTATATCGGAAAACCTCTTGCCCGCTACCAGAAATATTTCGGAACAGAACCCAGGATACAGCTTAATGATCAGTTCAAGACCGTAAAAGATATCCAGGATTTTATCGCTCAGGAAAGAGACCAGCTCAATGAAGCCGACCGCAACAAGCTGACCGTCTCTCTCAAGATCGACAAAGATACGAAAATGGGGGTCGTGACAGACGTCAAGCAGTCCCTGCGACGCGCAAATGCATTGAAGATCAACTATTCCTCACTCAAAACAAAAAAGTTGAAATAAAAAGGATCCATTTTGAACGAACAAAAAGGCCTGCCTCCGCAGGCCTTTTTTGTTTCTCTGCACCCCATTATAAATCAAAAAGGAGACAACCATTATTTGACTGTCCCCTCGTGATCCCGGCGGGACTCCCCTCGACCAGGCTCGGGACAGGCTTCTCGTCCCGCCTTGCTTCTCACAATCTTTGTACCCCTTTATAAATCAAAAGGAGACAACTATCTCTTAGCTGTCTCCCTGTGATCCCGGCGGGACTCGAACCCACAACCTTCAGAACCGGAATCTGACATTCTATCCAATTGAACTACGGGACCCTCGCACTTCCGCAACCTCCCGGCCATTGTGCCGTTACAGTATCGCCGAAAGCGGATGCAAATTTAATAATAATTGCCGAACTTTTCCTATTTTCGCACCTTGAAATAATTTTTCGGATATGGAGTACAATTTCAGAGAGGTAGAAAAAAAGTGGCTTTCCTACTGGGAAAAGAACAAAACTTTCAGGACGGTGGAAGACCCGTCAAAGCCCAAATATTATGTGCTCGACATGTTCCCATATCCTTCCGGGGCCGGCCTGCATGTAGGTCATCCGCTGGGCTATTTCGCTTCGGACATTTACGCCCGCTACATGCGCCTGAAAGGCTATAACGTTTTGCACCCCATGGGCTTTGATGCCTTCGGCCTGCCCGCAGAACAATATGCCATACAAACCGGCACCCACCCCGCCGTGACCACTGAAAAGAATATCCGGAAATACCGTGAACAGCTGGGTAAGCTGGGTTTCTCCTTCGACTGGGACCGGGAGGTGGTCACCGCCGATCCTGCCTATTACAAATGGACGCAATGGACCTTCATTCAGCTGTACAGATCATGGTACAATTACGACAAATGTAAGGCCCGGCCCATTGATGAGCTGATCGGTATCTTTGAAAAAGAGGGGAATGTCCATGTAAATGCCGCCTGCCCGGACGTGAAGACCTTCACCGCCGAAGAATGGAAAAATTTCTCTGAGAAAGAACAGCAGGAGATCCTGATGAATTACCGGCTGGCCTATCTCTCTGACACATGGGTCAACTGGTGCCCGGCCCTGGGAACAGTGCTGGCCAACGATGAGGTGAAAGACGGCTTTTCCGAACGGGGAGGTCATCCTGTCGAACGCAAGAAAATGAAGCAATGGTTCCTGCGCATCACCGCCTACGCCCAGCGCCTGCTGGACGGACTGGATACCATCGACTGGAGCGAGTCGATCAAAGAAGTACAACGGAACTGGATCGGACGGTCTGAAGGAGCGGTCGTTTTCTTCGATATCGACGGCCATAAGGAGCAGCTCGAGATCTTCACTACCCGTCCCGATACGCTCTTCGGGGCCACCTTCATGGTATTGGCTCCCGAGCACCCGGTCATCCGCGGGATCACTACTCCTGAACACAGGGAGGAAGTGGAAGAGTACATAAAAACAGCTGTCAACCGTTCTGAGCGCGACCGTATCGCTGACGTGAAAAAGATCACCGGCGTCTTCACCGGGGCTTATGCCATCAACCCTGTTAACAATGAAAAGATCCCCATCTGGGTGGCCGAATATGTCCTGGCCGGATACGGGACAGGAGCCATCATGGCCGTGCCGGCCCACGACACGCGTGACTTTGCCTTTGCCCGGCATTTTAATCTGCCCGTGATCCAGGTCGTCACCCGCGAAAAAGATAAAGAAGAAGATCCCGCCACCTGGGAAGACTCCTATGACTCAAAAGAAGGTTGGCTTATCAATTCCGGCATCCTGAACGGAATGACGGTACAGGAGGCGATCCCCGCCATCATCGACCATCTGAAAAGGCAAAACAGAGGTTACGGCAAGGTCAATTTCCGTCTGCGCGATGCCATTTTCAGCCGCCAGCGGTATTGGGGTGAACCTTTCCCGGTCTATTACAAAGACGGCATCCCTTATACCCTCGACGAAGACCAGCTGCCCCTCGAGTTGCCCGAGGTGGACAAATACCTCCCCACCGAGAAAGGCGAGCCGCCGTTGGCCCGGGCCAAAAACTGGTCAACGCCCGAAGGATATCCCCTTGAGACCAATACCATGCCAGGCTTTGCAGGATCCAGCGGATATTACCTTCGGTATATGGACCCGCACAATGAGGAGGAGTACTTCTCTAACGAGGCGGTCAGCTACTGGCAGAACGTCGACCTGTATGTCGGTGGCGACGAACACGCCACCGGACATCTTATCTATTCCCGGTTCTGGAATAAGTTCCTCTATGACCTGGGCCTATCGGTGATGGAAGAGCCTTTTAAAAAACTGGTCAACCAGGGGAAGATCCTTGGCCGTTCCAGCTTTGTATACCGTGTCAACCTCGAGAAATATGCAGAATATCTTCTCTGGCAAATGATACGGGATGAAGGGGAAGCCGAACATGTGATCCGCAACTATCGCGACGGGAACCGGAAATTCGACTTTTATCATACTCCCTCCCGGCTGATCATTGAGATAAAGAGCCAGGAGAAACTGGAAAAGCTGGAGAGCTATTACAAAGATTATATCCGGCATACCGGCAACCGCCTTCTCCTCCTGCCCATTCATGACATCATCTACATGACCGAAGATATCGTGGAAGAGATACATCAGGCGATCGAAGATACGGCTCCCGGACATGTATTCTTTGATGATCATAAGATCCGGACATTGAACCCTTTGTTCGTATCCAAAAATATCAAAGACCGGGAACAGTGGTCCACCCCGCTGCATGTGGACATCAATATGGTCCACAACGACGAGCTGGACATTGAAGCATTCCGTAAATGGCGCCCCGAATTTGAAAATGCGGAATTCATCCTTGAAGAAGACGGAAAGTACATCTGCGGATGGGAGATAGAAAAGATGTCCAAGTCAAAACACAATGTGCAGACGCCGGATGAGCTGGTCGAGAGATACGGCGCCGATGTCCTCAGGATGTATGAAATGTTCCTGGGCCCTATCGAGCAATCCAAACCCTGGGACACCAATGGCATAGAGGGGATCTCCCGTTTCACAAAAAAATTCTGGCGGCTGTTCCATGATCAGGACAACCGGATGGTCGTCACCGAAGAAAAAGCGACCGACGAAGAACTGAAGATCCTGCATAAGACCATCAAAAAAGTGAGAGAGGACTACGAACGGCTCTCCTTCCATACGGCCGTCAGCTCCTTTATGATATGTACCAACGATCTCTCCTCGCTGAAATGTCACAAACGCGAGGTCCTGGAGCCACTGTTGATCCTGATCTCTCCCCTGGCGCCCCTGATGGCAGAAGAGCTCTGGGAGAACCTGGGACACCGGCCCAGTATCTCTTTCGCTCCCCTGCCTGATCACGACGAAAAATACCTGGCTGAAGATACGTTCGAATACCCGGTGTCTTTCAACGGCAAAATGCGGTTCAAATTAGTCCTTCCGGTGGATATTTCTGCCGGGGAAGCTGAAAAAGCCGTCCTGCAGGCACCGCAGGCTCAGAAATGGATCGAAGGTAAAGCGGTGAAGAAGGTGATCTTCGTACCGAAACGCATCATCAACGTGGTGGTGAAATAGCACCGTACGGCCGCTACTTTTCTTCAGCCCTGTCAAGCAGCATCTCCACTACTTTCGGGAAGTGCTCATACTCCAGCCGGTGTACCCTCTCCTGCAAGCGCTCAGGGGTGTCATCAGGCTTTACCGGACAGCGCGCCTGAAAAATAATGTCCCCGCTGTCATATTTTTCATTGACGTAATGGATGGTGATCCCCGATTCTTCTTCCCCGTTCTCCAGCACCGCCGCATGTACGTGCAGCCCGTACATCCCCTTCCCGCCGTATTTCGGTAACAGGGCCGGGTGTATGTTGACGATCCGGTTCCGGTAAGCCGCTGTGATCTCTGCAGGAATAAGCCAGAGAAATCCCGCCAGCACCACAAAATCCACAGCATTTTCCTGCAGGATGCGGAGCACTCTCCCCGTTTTCAGGTCCTCCCGGGAAAATACCCTTGCCGGCACACCCAAACGGGCTGCCCGCTCCAGAACATACGCCTCCGGATTGTTGGACAATACCAGGACCACCTCTTTATCGAACGTTTTGTTAAAATGTTCAATAAGGTTCTGAGCGTTGGTGCCGGAACCTGAGGCAAACACTGCCAGTCTCCATTTTTTACTCATTTATTGTAGATTAGGTTTATTCATACTGATCAAATATCGGAACTTTTCGGTTCTCTTATTTCGTGGTTGGATAAAAAAATATATATTTGTTTGAAAAATTTTGATGAAATACATTTCTTTGCAGCGAAACTAACTTATCATTAACTTAAAATTTAAGATCATGTCAGACATTGCATCAAGAGTAAAAGCCATTATTGCTGATAAGCTGAATGTGGATGAGAGCGAAGTAACTCCGGAAGCCAGCTTCACCAATGACCTGGGTGCAGACTCGCTGGACACCGTTGAGCTCATCATGGAATTTGAAAAAGAATTCAATATCGGTATTCCCGATGATCAGGCTGAGAATATCTCCACCGTGGGTGAAGCCATCAAGTACATCGAAGAAAACGTAAAATAGAGTCTCATGAATTTAAAACGTGTAGTAGTTACAGGGTTAGGAGCACTGACCCCGGTAGGGAATAATGTATCTGATTTCTGGGATGCATTGGCTTCGGGTGTTAGCGGCTCCGACCTTATTACACGTTTTGATACGACCAAATTCAAGACCCATTTTGCCTGCGAGATAAAAGGATACGATCCCGGCGAATATTTTGACCGGAAGGAGCAGCGCAAGTTGGACGCTTATGCCCAGTATGCTTTGGTCGCTTCAGCTGAAGCCATTGCCGATGCCGGTATCGATGTGGAGAGTGTCAACCACAACCGGGTGGGGGTGATCTATGGCTCGGGTATTGGCGGGTTACAGACTTTTCTGGACGAGATACGCTCTTTTTCGCTGGGCGACGGGACACCCCGTTTCAGTCCTTTCTTCATCCCCAAGATGATCGCTGACATTGCCGCCGGCCATATTTCCATCCGGTACGGTTTCCGCGGGCCCAATTTCGGGACCGTTTCAGCCTGCTCCACGGCCGCCAATGCCATCATCGATGCTTACAACTACATCCGTCTGGGCAAAGCGGATGTTTTTGTCACAGGAGGGGCTGAAGCCCCCATCAACGAGGTGGGTGTCGGTGGTTTCAATTCAATGATGGCCATCAGCACCAACAACGACAACTACAAAACGGCATCCAGACCTTTTGACAAGACGCGGGATGGTTTTGTGCTGGGAGAGGGGGCAGGTACTCTGATCCTGGAAGACCTGGAATATGCCAAAGCCCGCGGGGCAAAGATCTATGCTGAGGTAGCCGGCGCCGGTCTCTCGGCAGATGCTTACCACCTTACGGCTCCTCATCCGGAAGGACTGGGAGCTGCCCTGGTCATGGAAGCAGCCCTCGAAGATGCCGGCATGAGCCCCGGCGAGATCGACTACATCAACGTTCACGGCACGGCCACACCCCGCGGTGATATTGCCGAAGCCAACGCTATCATCAAACTGTTCAGGGAACAGGCTTACAAGATGAGCATCAGCTCCACCAAGTCCATGACGGGTCATCTGCTGGGCGCTGCCGGAGCGGTAGAGTCTATTGCAGCCATCATGGCCATCAACAAAGGCATCATCCCCCCGACCATCAACCATTTTGAAGATGATCCGGAGATCGATCCCCACCTGGATCTGACCTTCAACAAAGCCAAGGAAAAAGAGGTGACAACCGCACTCAGCAACACTTTCGGGTTCGGAGGTCACAACGCTTCCATCATTTTCAAGAAATTCGAAGAATAAACAGTGTTCTCCTTCAGAAAAAAAAATAAACCCCTTTTGCCTCAACAGAAGGGGTTTGATGTTTATCTGAAAGAGATCCTCACCTTCCCTCCCAAAAACATCCAGCTTTACCAGACAGCCTTCATAACACGGTCGGAAGCTGTCACGATGGACGGGATCCCTGTCAATAACGAACGGTTGGAATTTTTGGGAGACACGGTGATCAGTACGATCGTGGCAGAATATCTCTATCATCTCTTCCCCGACAAAGATGAGGGATCCCTTACCAAACTGCGCGCCCGCATCGTCAACCGGAACACCCTCAACGAGATCGCCCTCACCCTCCGTATCGACAAATATGTAAAATACAATCTTCAGTCCGAGAACCAGCACCGCCATATCTACGGTGATGTTTTTGAAGCATTCATCGGAGCTCTTTTTCTTGACCAGGGGTACCGCCGGACAAAGAAATACTTTTTAAAGACCCTCTTCGGCAAGTACATCCCTTTCCAGGAGATCCTGGAGAGCAATCTGGATTTCAAAAGCATGATGGTGGAATGGGCCCAGAAAAACCGGGTGAAGATCTCCTTCGTGACACGGGAGCAGACAGAGAACAACGGAAAGCGTTTTTTTCGTACCTTGTTACAGACCGGGAACGAGCTGCTGGGCACCGGCTCCGGCCCTTCCAAAAAGATGGCCGAGCAGGAAGCAGCCCGGACAGCTTATGAACGTATCCGGAACATCTGATCCCTGCGCATTATGGCAAAAAGCAAAAAACACCGGCTTACCCTTCATCCGGAGATCGACCATACGATCCTGGCCATCGCCTCGCATGAAAAAGGCTACCACCTGGCCTGGACCCTCAACCATGCACTGGGCATGCACCTGGTCCGCGAAGGAGAGTACCGGATCACCCAAAAGAAGCATCAGGCTGTACAGACCTTTCCGCTTTTCCGGTGGAATGATCAGACACGTATGCTCTCCTATCACCTTGTTGCCAACCGTTCCGAAACCGGTATCCTGGTCGCCAGGCTGAAAAATATCGATTTTTTTCTCCACATCGCCCCGCAACCGGACGAATCCTTCCTCACTGAACTCTACAGCAAGATCAATGCCCTGCCGGTTATCATCACTACCTTCAGGATCGCCCCCGAAGAACACCCGCGCCTGGCAGAAATGGTGTTTGAATAACAGATCCCCTGCTAACTTTTAGCTTTAGGCACTCCAAACTCCACATGCCGCAGATCTTGATCTGCGAGCCCGTCCGAACGGATGTTCATCCGGGCGGGCATCCTCGCAACTCTTTAGGATGATCCTAAGAGTTGCGGGACTCCAGGAACTCCAAACTAAAAAAAGGCAGGTATTGAAACCTGCCTTTTCCCGTATTAACCCTTTTATTAACCTAAACCAAAAAACCTACTGCTTTGTCTAATGGCTCAAAATAATAATTGCAATAACCGTGCCGGAAATTTTAACTATCGTTCTTCGTCATTTTCTTACGGCTATGTCTGTTTTTTGTTTCATTAACCGGTTCAAAGATACGCCTTAATGGTGTTAAGAAGGGTTAAGAGATGTTAAAGAGTGTTAAAAGACCGGTACTTCAAAAGCGATAGCTTATCTTTGTAAAGAGATGAAGAAAAGGACGATCTGGATATTGAGCGGGATCATGGCCCTCGGGATGACAGCCCTGGTGATCGTACAGATCTCATGGCTCAACCATGCCCTGGGGGTGAAGAGTGCCATGTTCAACCGTACCGTGAGCAAAGCACTGCATAAAGTGATCACCCGGCTCGAGCAAAAAGAGGTCTATGATGCCGTGCAGGATGAGCTCCTTTTTCAACACAACCGGGCCGGCTCTCCTCTTTCTCCCCCGCCTGTCTTTCATCCCGGCAGAAAAGCGGCAATGGCGGTCGACACTTCCCTGCTGAAAGGTAAAATTGAGAATATCCTTTACCAGTCCAACCTCCTCGACTTCTCTTCCACAAGGAAAGGAAAAGAAGTATTGGTCACCAATATCCTCCGCAGGTTGGAGGCTACCCCTCCCGCCATCTCCGAAAGAATACAGCCGGTAGAACTCTATTATCTCATCAGGAATACTTTGGGAGAATACGGCATCCGGGAGTTTTTCGAATTTGCCATTACCGGGAAAGACAACAAGATCATCTACCGTACCCCCGGCTATTCTCCGGACAAGGATCATGTAACCCGTTTCGTCCAGCCCCTCTTTCCCAACGATATCATCGAGCAGGAAAACAAACTGGTGCTTTATTTCCCCGATGAACATGTTTTTCTGGTCCGGTCGCTCGGAGTGATCGGCTATACCTCCATCGCCCTTACCATCTTCTTTATGATGGTCTTTCTGGGAACGCTTTACATCATCTTCCGGCAAAAAAGGCTCTCCGATATCAAGACCGATTTTGTCAACAACATGACCCACGAACTGAAAACCCCCATCTCCACCATCTCCCTGGCCTCACAAATGCTTAAGGACAAATCCATACCCACGGATGAGAAAAACATTGAGCATATCGCCAGTGTTATTGAGGAGGAGACCAAAAGGCTCAGACTCCAGGTCGAAAAAGTGTTGCAGATGGCTATTTTCGACAAAGGGAAGCTGAAACTGAAAAGAAAAGAGACCGACATCCATGAGATCCTGTCCAATGTCATCAACAATACTTCCATCCGGATAAGGAACAAGAACGGCAAGCTGGTCTATGATCTTGATGCAGAGGACCCGTTCGTGCCGGTGGATGAGGTGCACATCACCAATCTTTTCTTCAATCTTGTGGACAATGCCATAAAATATAGCCGGGAAGCCCCTCTTATCTATATTCGCACCACCAGCAATGAGAAAGGTGTGAAAGTTCTGGTCAAAGACAACGGGATCGGGATGTCCAAAGAACACCTGAAAAAGATATTTGACCAGTTCTACCGTGTACCTACCGGGAACATCCACAACACCAAAGGTTTCGGACTGGGACTGAGCTACGTAAAAAAGGTGGTCGATGCCCACAATGGCACGATCCATGTTGAAAGCCAGCCGGGCAAAGGATCTTCTTTTACGGTTTTTTTGCCGTATACTGAGAAAAATTAACTTTACACCATGGACAAAATTCGCATATTACTCGCCGAGGATGATGAAAACCTGGGGCTTCTGCTGAAGGAATACCTGCAGATCAAAGGTTACGAAACCGTCCTTTATACCGATGGGGATCATGCTTATAAAGGTTTTGTCTCCGATCATTTCGACCTCTGCCTTCTGGATATCATGATGCCAGTTAAAGACGGATTCACCCTGGCACGGGAGATCCGGGAACTCAACTCCGATATCCCGGTCGTTTTCCTCACGGCTAAATCAATGAAAGAAGATGTGATCGAGGGGTTCCGCACCGGCGCCGATGATTATATCACCAAGCCTTTCGATATGGAGGTGCTGCTCAAACGTATCGAAGCCATCCTGCGCCGCACCAAAGTGGCAGACCGGGAAGACGACAAAGAGCTGCAGATCGGGAAATACATCTTCGATACCAACAAGCAGGAGCTGCGCCTGGAGGACAAAGTACAGAAACTAACGACCAAGGAATCGGAGTTATTAAGACTGCTTTACAACCATCGCAACGGCATCCTCGAACGTAACTTTGCCCTGCGCACCATTTGGATGGACGATAATTATTTCAACGCCCGCAGCATGGATGTCTATATCACCAAGCTGAGGAAATACCTGAAAGATGATCCCTCCGTGGAGATCATCAACATCCATGGCAAGGGTTACAGGCTGGTATGCTGAAAAAGGTATTATTCGACCTTTATCAGTTGGCTTGAACTCTCCAGCTTGCCTTTTTTATTGTACGTCTCCATCTTGACAGAGCCGATCCCTTTGGCATACCACACAGCTCCTTTGGCATGGCTCTTCACAAAACCCACTTTCCCGTCCGTGTCATAGGTGATCTTGACACAGTCGAAAGTGCCTGCCGGCGTGGTCACCTTCTCTTTGCCAATCACTTTCCGGTTTGTAATCTTGTTGGTGATCGTGGCCATTTTAATCCCATTGTTCTTCACAACCACCGTGGCAGAACCATCGGGCAATACATCACCCTCTTTCAATGTGGCAGGCAACGCCAGGTCTTTGGTGGTCACCTCCAGGTCCATATCTTCGTACTTGCTCAGCATGGCATTGAGCGTCGATTTCATATCTATATAAAATTCTCCGTTCTTGCAGTAATAATCCAGAAAGAAAGTATCAATTATTTGTCCGTCGCTGGTCTCGAACCATTGCTGTGTAGTGATCTTCAGTCCTGTATCTGTTTGGATCACATCCTGCACATCATAATATACCTTTGACGTCGGTTTGGATTTGGCATCATAATATTGGTACACCAGTTTTTCCCCTTTTTTCGTCGGGAAATAGACCGTGCATTCCTGGGCCTTTGTAAAAGGAATGAGGAATAAAAATCCTGCCAGAGAGATCAGAAACAATTTTTTCATGATGATTGGATTAATGATTTAAACGCTGAATAACAAAAATAATCATATTATTTGTTAAGTACCTTCAGAATATATGTTTCCGTAATTTTTTCTTAGTACGATCAAAGATCAGTCAAGTTTCAGCACAGCCAGGAAAGCCTGTTGCGGCACTTCCACATTTCCCACCTGCCGCATCCGTTTTTTCCCCTTTTTCTGTTTTTCCAGCAGTTTGCGTTTGCGGGTAATATCACCTCCGTAACACTTGGCCGTCACATCTTTCCGCAGAGCCTTGACCGTTTCGCGGGCAATGATCTTGGACCCTATGGCCGCCTGGATGGCAATGTCAAACTGCTGGCGCGGGATCAGCTCTTTCAGCTTCACGCAGATACGCCGCCCAAAGTTGTAGGCATGATCCCGGTGTATCAGGGTGGAAAGTGCATCCACCATCTCCCCGTTCAAAAGGATATCCAGCCGCACCAGGTTGGCACGCTGGTATCCCGAAGTGTAATAATCGAAGGAGGCGTATCCCTTGGAGATACTTTTCAGTTTGTCATAAAAATCGAAGACGATCTCTGCCAGCGGCATCTCGAAGGTCAGCTCCACACGGTCACTGGTCAGATATACCTGGCCCTTCAGGGTCCCCCGTTTATCGATACATAGTTTCATGATCGGCCCGACAAATTCCGATTTGGAGATCACCTGGGCCGTGATATAGGGTTCTTCAATGTGGTCGATATGGGTAGGATCCGGCAGGCCCGAAGGATTATGCACTTCGATCACCTCTCCCTGGGTGGTATAGACCCGGTAGGAGACATTGGGTACCGTGGAGATCACGTTCATGTCAAACTCCCGGTCGAGACGCTCCTGGATGATCTCCATGTGCAGAAGGCCCAGGAAGCCGCACCGGAAGCCAAAGCCCAGGGCAGCCGAGGATTCCGGCTCAAAAGTGAGGGAAGCATCGTTCAGATGCAGTTTCTCCATGGACGCACGCAGCTCTTCATAATCGTCTGCGTCCACCGGATAGATCCCGGCAAAGACCATCGGCTTGACATCCTCAAAGCCCTCTATGGCTTTCTCACAGGGCTGTTCCACATGGGTGATGGTATCCCCCACCTTCACCTCGCTGGAGGTCTTGATGCCGGAGATAATATATCCCACATCGCCGGCACGCAACACCTTGCGGGGTTCATTCTTCAGCTTCAGCACACCGATCTCATCCGCCACATAGTCCCTGCCGGTGGCGACGAATTTCACATGATCCCCCTGCCGCAGCTCTCCGTTGAAGATCTTGAAATAGGCATATATACCCCGGAAAGGATTGTACACCGAATCGAAAATAAGCGCCTGCAGGGGAGCTGACGGGTCCCCTTCCGGCGGGGGTACTTTTTCGATAATATCCTGCAGGATCCGTTCCACGCCCATCCCTGTCTTTCCGCTGGCCTCAATGATATCCTCCCTCTCACACCCTACCAGGTCAACGATCTGGTCTTTCACCTCTTCCGGCATGGCGTTGGCCAGGTCCATTTTGTTCAGCACCGGGATGATCTCAAGATCATGCTCGATGGCCAGATAAAGATTGGAGATCGTC
>WFRO01000118.1 GCA_015486475.1 Bacteroidales bacterium | reverse complement strand
GGTAGCCCAGGTCACGTTCTCATAATCATTCAGCCACCGGGCCGTTTTGAACTTGCGGTTAAAATCCTTTACATCAAAATCTTTGGGCAGGGATGCCGCGTGAAGAACGGGTATAAAGAGCAGCAATATGACCGGGAGAGTAAGTTTTTTCATTTCAGGATCTTAGAGGTATTAGACAAAAAAGATGAGAAGGACGCTGACAAACACGAAGAACATGAACCCGGTCACCACACGAAGGCGGAGTGCTTTCTCGCCGAGGATCAGGGCGTAGATCATTTTTATCAGGTTGTTACTGATGGTCGCGATGAGGGTGGCCCGTACGATCAGGCTGACCGAGAGGGTGATGCCGGTACTCTGGAACAGGTTGAGGATGTATGGATCGATATCCGTCACCCCCACGATGAACGAGAGCACATTGACCCCCGTATTGCCATAGCGGTTCATGACGAAATGAGTGAGCAGCGAGAAGAAGGTGAAAAGCAGTCCGAAGATGATGGCGGTCTTGAACTCCAGTGGGTTCCGGCCTTCTTTTACTTCATAATGGCTGGTATCGGGACGGGTGCTCTTTCTTAGCATCAGCCAGGAGAGCAGGATCCCGGCTACAAAGAGCACCAGGAAAGGTATGGTCAGGTGCAGGGCCACTTTTTTATTAAAGATAAAAGCCAGCAGCAGGAGACGCGGGTACATCATTGTTGTGGCGGCCATGATGCCGGCCGGGATCTTCTCGTTGTTTTTCTCATCGTTGCTCTTGCGGGCCAGCACGATGGTGGTGGCCGTGCTGCTGTATATGCCTCCCAGGATGGCGGTGATGATCGTGCCGCTTTTGGGGAAAGCAAATTTCTTCAGCAGGTAGCTGAAGTAGGATATGGAAGAGACGGCCACGATGGAAAGCCAGATCTGGTAAGGGGTGATGGGCAGGCTGGAAGAGATGGGCTTATGGGAGAGCAGCGGCAGGATGATCCCGGCGATGATGAGGAACTTGGAAAGGGTGATGAACTCGTCGCCGCTGAATTTGCTGGTAAAACGGAACAGCTCTTCCTTGATCTCTATGAGGATGAGCACGCTCACGCCTATGAGGAGGGCCATCCAGGCCGGCTGCAGATAGACCAGCGGGGTGAGGGAGTAAGTGATCAGGGCTACGATGATGGAGGTGAGGCCGAACTGCTGGTTTACTTTGATCTTGAAAAAATAATAAATACCCAGCAGCAATGAGAGGACAATGGCCCCGACGAGGAAAGGCACCATGGTCACGGGAGCGATGACGTACAGGATGAAGCCCAGGATGCCGATGAGCGTGAAGGTACGGTCGGTGCCGAAAAGACTGCCGAACTCCTTGTCGATGTGATGGCTTCGTTGCTCCAGCCCGATGATGAGGGAAAAGGCAGTCACCACCAGGAAATTTATAAGATCATTGGGTATCGTCTGGGTGATCTCCATCGTTGATACTTTTCAGGTATAACGTATGAACGCACCGGTAAAGATAGGAAAAAAATGAGCTTACTTTTTTTTGTTATCGTAGAATTCATCCATCTTACTGAGGAAGACGCGGACGTTCTCCATGGCTTTTTCCCTGTGCTCCGGATCAAAACGGTGGAAGATCATGTCGGAGATCCCGTAGGGATCATCCAGCAGTTCCGGGTATTGCAGTTCGATAAGATGCTCCGGAGGGATCAACGCTTTGTCCCTGTTGTAATGCTCCAGGTAAAGATCATAGAGTTTTTTCAGACTTTCCCCGAATTCCTTCTTATCATATCTCTGCATGCCAATGCCCTGGATCACACCGGTAAGAAATCTCTCAAATGAGATCAGTGTTTCTTTCCTCTCCCTGAAAATATTGATGAACCTGGCCTCCGGGAACATCTCCAACAGGAGGGGTATGCGGAAGGCATTGGGCGGGTTTTTGGAGATGAACAGGTGACCGCCGGTCTTGAGCATGGAGGTCTTGATGAGCTGGATATAGGCTTTTTTCCATTGGTCAAGCTCCTCTTCCGAAACATCCCGCAGCAGCAGGTTGCGGGGGATAAGCCGTTCGATGTCTGCCGGGAAGTACATAAAATGGTAAAAGCTCAGCGACTGCAGGTTGCCGAGAGCGATCTCTTCTTCCTGGGGCATGTCAAAATCCAGCTTTACCCCGTCGGCAGGGCGTTTGCGGGGCAGGAGAGGAGAGGCCAGCACCTTGAGCCACCATTCGCTGGCGGGGGTGTGATGGGGGAAAACACCCTGGAAGGTGCTGACATAGGCAGCATCCGGATCATTGCACAGCAGGTTGTGCAGGAGGGTCGTGCCGCTGCGCCAGAAACCGATGATGAAAACGGGCGGTTTGTCTATGCTGATCTTTTTCAGTTTTTTCAGGGTTCTCCTTTCCGCAAAATGAGCAGAAGCACCCAGTAATAACGAGGAAAGCCCCGTCAGGAAATACATCGTCTTCCGGTCAATAGGATGGTCGGCAGTTATTTTCCTGAAATTGGAATAATTGCTGCCGCACAGGGTGTTGACGGGAAAACTGAATTTTCGGTTCCTCATAGGAAGCTAAAAATAGAAAAAAGGGACCGACGTTGTGACAGTCCCTCATAAAAATAATCTGTTTTTACACCTTTTTCAGGAGATCTCAGTCTGTTTCCGGAAAATGCTTTTTGTAAGATTGCTCGAGCATCTCTCTGGCCACGGGTTTCCCGTGGGAGGGGAAGAACCATTGGCAGGGGGTGTCGAGGAGCCGCTGCCAGCTCTGCCGCAAAGCCTGCAGGTCGTTGGCGAACCAGGGCAGGCAGTCGTCTTTTTCGTAGCCGAAAAGGGTGTCGCCGACAAAGGCTGCCCGGTCTTTCCAGATGAGGGTGGCAGAGCCTTCGGTATGGCCGGGGGTATGCATCAGACGGGCGGGAAATCCTTCGGGGCGATATCCACTCTCCTCCCACAGCAGGTCGGCTGTCACCGGCTCGTATTTACTGTATCCCGGAAACACCCTGCGCCCCAGAAAAGAGATGATCTTCGTGGAAGCCCGGGTACCTTTCGGAGCAGGTGTAAAGCCTTTTTTCAGATATTCCGCTTCGGAAGCATGCAGGAGGATACCGGCATGGGTGATCTCCCGGATCATCGCCAGCGCTCCGGTGTGGTCGTAATGGGTATGGGTGAGGAAAATATAACGGATGTCAGCAGGTTCAATGTTTTGTTTCCGGAGGAAGGTGAAAAAAGCCTTTTCCTTTTTTTTGACCCCCGCATCAACAAGGAGGTATGCATCTCCTTCCCGCAGAAGATAGAGGTTGGTGATGCCGGAACGGAAAAGCTGCATATCGTCGTAACGGGGAGGGGTTTTCATGCGAGTGATTTTTCTTCGTGAGCATTCACAAAAAGGATATTTCCGACATCATCAAAACCGGTGAAAAGGGCTTCCTTGTCGTGTTTCAGACGGGTGGCTACAAAGCCGCATATAACAAGCCCTGCCTCGGAAGAATGTTCATTGACCAGGCTTTTGAGTGTCACGTCTTCTGATTTTTCGATAACCTGTACATTTTTGCTGCTAATGGGCAGTCGTCCCTGTGCGATCTTTTCCAGCAGACGGGAGCGGGTCTCTTCGGCCTCATCGCTGCTGCTGGTGGCAAGTAGCTTCAACGAGGTGGCAGACCAGTCGGGATGACCCGAGATGATGTATCCCAGGAGGATCATCAGGTTGGTATTTTCCTGGTCGTAAGGAGTGATCCAGATGTGAATATCCTTACCGAAATTAAAGGGAGAGGTGGAGCTGCCGAGCACCAGCACATCATACCGGGCTGCCCTCGCCAGTGAATAGTTGTCAATGATCTGTTTCAGGTTGACAGGGTCTTCCTTGTCAAACTCAAAGAGGATCGTATTGTTCTCCATGCCGGAGACGCCGGGGAGCTGGATAACCTGGGCAACGGCCGAGGTGTAGGAAGGAGAGATGAGGGTGTCTATGTAGACATTTGAATTTTCGGTATCAGATTTCTTAACCAGAAGCTTCTGCTGTTGTTCTGCCTGCTCGCGTGTCTGTGTGGAGAAGTAGCCTTCCAGCAGATGTATGTACGTGCCAAAACCGTACCGGTAGGATATCCAGGTGAGGAGGCGGAAAGCATGGTCTCTCTTGAAGCTGTCCTTGCTGATGCACACCACCGAAGGCCGCCAGCGGCGGGACCGGGAGGTACGGTTGCGTTGCTGCATAAAGACCTGCAGATTGCGGTTTATCTGGTAAAAGGCTGCCTGGAAGATGGCCTCAAAACCCCGGCGGTCCTTGTGATAATGATGCAGGAAAAGATAGACCACCACGATGAGCACCAGGGCTGTGAAGGCATACAGCATATTGATCTCGAACATGAGTGTCAGCGCCATGACGAATCCTACGAGCGAGATGTACCAGCGGGAACGGAACGATGGACGGTAGGAAGGATCGGCGCCGAAATGGTACAGAAAAGAGATGAGACAGAGGGAGCCGTAAGTGACCATGAAGAACATGGTGATGACCATAGCGACCGAATTGATGCTGCCCACGGCCACGAAAGCCAG
>WFRO01000117.1 GCA_015486475.1 Bacteroidales bacterium | reverse complement strand
CTTCCGTACCTTTTTTAACAGATCGGCTGCTTCCATGCTACTTTTCCTTTTTTTCCAGGGCCTCCGTCGTATCAGGCCGTGTGGTCACGGTGAAAAACCAGTCGTGTTGCTTCAGCTCCTTGCGGTACCTTTTTCCGCCGGCCTCCTGCACCCAGAGAGTGTCGGAGACCTTCAGGCAGGTGCTGTCGAGCTGCTGCACCACCGGCTTGTACAGATCGCTCTCGTAGATGATCCTGTAATAGGTACATATATTTTCATCCGACAGGAAAAAAAGGATCGTGCGGGTCTCCATGTCATCCACATATTTCAGGTATTTGTACACCTTGTTCTTCGTGGTCTCATCCAGCGCAAAGTCCTTGTGGCCGGCACGCATCTGCTTTTTGATCTCTTCAGCCTGCATGCCGATGAAGTCCTGTGCCGTGCCCGTCAGGGCCAGCAGCAGAAAGACCGCACCGATGATGAACCTGTTCCTTTTCATTCTTCCTGTCCTGTAACAAAGATCAAACCATTACGGTACCTCTACCGTATCGAGGATGGCTGTCAGGATATCCTCTGCCGACACGTTCTCGGCCTCTGCCTCGTAGGTCAGGCCGATACGGTGCCGCATCACGTCATAACATACGGAGCGCACATCTTCGGGGATGACATAGCCGCGGCGCTTGATGAAAGCAAAGGCTTTGGCAGCGGCAGCCAGGTTGATGCTGGCACGCGGCGACCCGCCGTAACTGATCATCACCTTGTATTTTTCCAGGTTGTAACGCTCCGGGTAACGGGTGGCGAAGACGATGTCAAGGATGTACTTCTCGATCTTCTCATCCATATACACCTCTTTCACCACATCCCGGGCTTTGAGGATGTCCTCCGGCCGCACCACGGCCGAGGCTTTGGGGAAGGTCTTCTGCAGGTTCTCCCGCACGATGAGGCGCTCCTCTTCCATGTCGGGGTAGTCGATCAGCACCTTCAGCATAAAACGGTCGACCTGTGCCTCGGGCAGCGGGTAGGTACCCTCCTGCTCGATAGGGTTCTGCGTGGCCAGCACCAGGAAAGGCTCATCCAGATTGAAGGTCTCCTGGCCGATGGTCACCTGCCGCTCCTGCATGGCCTCCAGCAGTGCGCTCTGCACCTTCGCCGGCGAACGGTTGATCTCGTCGGCCAGCACGAAGTTGGTGAAGACAGGGCCTTTTTTCACCCGGAACTCCTCCGACCGCTGGCTGTAAACCATCGTACCGATCAGGTCGGCCGGCAGCAGGTCGGGAGTGAACTGTATGCGGTTGAACCCCGCATCGATGCTGTCAGCCAGGGTACGTATGGCCAGCGTCTTGGCCAGCCCCGGCAAACCCTCCAGGAGAATGTGGCCTCCCGAAAGCAGACCGATAAGCAGACTGTCGACCAGGTGCTTCTGACCGACGATCACTTTCTGCATCTCCATGTTTATCAGATCGATAAACGAACTCTCCGTACGGATCCGTTCATTCAGTTCACGGATATCTGTCTGTTCATTCATACATTGTTCTTTTTAGAGAAAATTAAACTCTGTTTTTAAACGTCTGCAAATTTGGTGATTATTTCCTTAACAAGCTGTTAAAAAATGTTAAACCCCTTTTGGCCCCTCAAAATATTTTTGGTTATCTTTGTTCTATGGATCCGGAAGAGATAAAAAACAGGTATTTCCTGCAACTGGCCTACAAAGGAACGAATTTCCACGGCTGGCAGGTACAACCCGGCAAGGTGACCGTCCAGGGGGAGATCACCCGGGCCCTTTCCACCGCTCTGAAAGAGGAGATCACGGTCACCGGCGCCGGCCGTACCGACACGGGTGTCCATGCACGTTATTACATTGCCCATTTTGACAGCCGGCAGAAAGGGCTGGAGAAGGACGATAAGCTGCTGTACAGCCTCAACAGCATTCTCCCGGCCGACATAGCGGTCTACCGGATCATCTCCGTACCCCACACGGCCCATGCCCGTTTCGATGCGCTCTCACGTACCTACCAGTACTTCATCACCACCCAGAAAGACCCCTTCAGCCAGGAAACAGCCTACCTGTATCACGTAGAGCTGGACGTGCCGCTGATGAACCGCGCCTGCCGCATCCTGAAACAATACCGCGACTTCGCCAGCTTCAGCAAGGTGAACACCGAAGTGAAGACCTTCCATTGCAATATCATGGAAGCCAAATGGACACAGAAAGGCCGGCAGTATGTCTTCACCATCCGTGCCGACCGTTTTCTGCGCAACATGGTGCGGGCCATTGTCGGCACCATGATGGAGGTGGGTGAGAAAAAGACCGGTCTGGAGGACTTCCGTCAGATCATCGAGACACGTGACCGCAGTGCTGCCGGCAAATCGGCCCCGGCCCACGGTCTCTTCCTCACGGATATCAAATACCCGGCCCATATCCTGTAACTGACGCGGGCGATACGTCACGTCTTTCACCGCACAGCATGAAGAGAACAGCTTACCTGCTGCTTACAGCCACGATCATCCTCCTCTCTTTCTTCCTTTACTCCTCCCGCTTCTACCCCCTCCTCAACTCCGACGATGCGCTGAACATCCTCATGACCTTTTACTATAAGCTCCCCCGTGATCTCTATTGCTGGGGCCAGGACCGTGGCGGCACGCTGATCCCCCTCCTGGGACAGATCTTTTACAGAGGGACGGGGGCCTCCCCCGTGCTGGCGGTCTCCCTGGCCAATTATCTGCTGCTGATCGCAGGATTTGCAGGTTTTGCCTCGCTGCTGAAAAAAAAGACCACCCGCCTGCTGCTTGCCGCAGGCTGGTTCCTGCCTCCCTTTTTCTTCATCGACATGACCCGTTTCCCCCTGGGCATGGAGTACAGTCTCCTCGGTTTCTCGCTGCTTCTGATCGGCAAGCTGGGAAAAACACCCCGGAAGACCCTCTCCTGGCATGCACTGATGCTCTCGCTGGTGGTCGTCCTCACGGCGGCTCTGTGGGTCTCCGATACGGCCGTGATCACGATCTTCCTCCTGCTGGTGACGCTGGCGCTGGCGCACCGCCGCTCTTCCGGCACCTTCCGGCCTCCTGCCGGGGTTCTGGCGTGGACCGCCGGCGGGGCGCTGGCCGCGGGCCTCTTCCTGCGCTATGCCCATAGCTTTGTCACCCACACCACCGGCGACTACCTGCAGATCAACACCTTCCCTTACATAGCGAAGAGCCTCCATATCCTTGCAGGCCGGCTCGGCCTGCTGATCACCTTCCACCGCGGAGAGCCCCTGCTGAGCCTCTTCACCTGGCTGGCCCTCCTGCTGCTCCTCCTGGCGGTGCTCCCGGGGGTGCAGGGGAGGGTGCGGCTGACCCTGCGGAGCCGTTACTACCTCCTTTTCTTCGCTGCTGACGCCCTGGCCATGGGCGGTGTCGTGCTGCTCTCGCGCTGGGTCTTCCTGAACGGCCTGGGATCCTGGTATTTCGTACCCCTGTACATCGACCTGCTGCTTTTCACCCTCCTCCTCCTCGACCACGCTGTCCTGCCGGAAAAGCTTTCCGTATTGCTCAGGACCGCCGCGGCCGTCACCCTCCTCGCCGGGGCCCTCAGCACTCCCTGGCATCTGAGATACGTATCCCCCGGATCGCTGCAGCCGGAGATCACCCTGCGGCGGGAGTTCCTGCAAATGGCCCCCGTGGGGATCATCGCCGGATACTGGAACGCCTACATCACCGCCGCTGCCGCACCGGACGTGATCAAGGCCACCCCTTACGAAGGCGACAAGAACAGGAACAGGGAACTCACGAAAGAGGTCTTCGAGATGCCCCGCCTTCTGGTCATCGGCGACATGTGGCTCAACACCTTCCCCGACACCCTCCGGCAGTACGGCCATACCCTGGTAAAAAAAGGGGAACCCTTTGAGATGGGAGGCTGCCGGGTGCAGGAGTATTTGGAACAATGAACCCTTCGGTACGCCTTCGGCTACTCAGGGACCGCCCTTCGGTACGCCTTCGGCTACTCAGGGACCGTCCTTCGGTACGCCTGGTGGCTACTCAGGAACCGGTGCTTCGACGCTTTAAGAATGATCATGGAACTACTAACTACTAACTCGATACT
>WFRO01000116.1 GCA_015486475.1 Bacteroidales bacterium | reverse complement strand
GCCCTGGCACAGGAGACCCCCCTGGTACTGCTCGACGAGCCTACCGCCTTCCTCGACATACCCAACAGGTATGAGGTGCTGCAGAGGATGCGGGATATCTCAAAAAAGGAAGGAAAACTCTTTATCTTCTCCTCACACGACCTGGAATTCCTGCTGGAAACGGCCGACAAGATCTGGCTCATCTACCCCGACCAGGCGTATGAAGGCAGTCCCGAAGACCTGCTGAAAGAGGATCTCTTCGGCCCCCTCTTCCGGAACACCGGCATACGGTACGAGATCGGCAGAGGCCTGCATATCCCCCGGCCGGCCGGAGAAGCGACCGTCACACTCTCAGGCGACCCTGTCCCCCTGCCCTGGGTGGAGAAAGCCCTTGCAAGAGCCGGATATACCGTGATACGCACGAAAGAAAAAGGAACAGGATGGCATATCCGGGCGGAAAAAGAAAAAATTTTCCTGGAAAATGAAATTCGGGATACAAAAACAGGGTTTTCTTCGATTTATTCCTTAATTTTATATATGAAAAAACATTTTCCGGAAAACCCCTCTGCTTCTTAAACCTATACAGATGGATCACAATAAGTTACGGAATATGGCCGAAGACCCCGGGCTGATCCCGGGCATTTACAATTACTGTGACCGTTGGTGTGAACGGTGTGCTTTTACCGACAAATGCCTGAACTATAAAATGGAGCAGGAATCCCGCCGCGAAGCGGAGACCCGCAGGATCGAAAACGAAGGCAAATCGCCTTCCGAGATGTGGCAGGACCTGAAGAGCACGCTGGACGAGACCATTGAACTGCTGAAGGAGATCATGCGCGAACGGGGTCTGGATCCCGAAAAGATGGAACCCGACGAGGACTATATGATCAGTGAGAAGGAAATAAAGGAGGAGACGAAGGTCCATCCACTCACCCGCATGTCCCTCTCCTACATCACCATGACGGAGGAGTGGTTCAACAGTCATGCCCGTATGCTGGAGGAACAGGGTATGTTCGACGAGAAGCCCCCGGAAGAGGATGTGGAGCGCACCCTGCAGCTCCGCGATGCCGGTGAGGTGATCCGCTGGTACCTCTACCAGATCAATGTCAAGATACAAAGGGCGCTGCGCGGGAAGAAAATGAACGAGACTTACCCCGAAGAGGCGCTGCCGGATGATGCCGACGGTTCCGCCAAAGTAGCCCTCATCGGCATGGACCGCTCCCTCACCGCCTGGCGCCGTCTGATGGAGCTGTTCCCCTCAGAGGAAACACCCATCGCGGATATCATGATCCTGCTGGGCACCCTGCGTAAAAAAACAGAAAAGGAGTTTCCGGAGGCCCGGACTTTCAGGCGTCCCGGTTTTGATGATCCCCGTTACAGCGATCAGTTGAAAAAAAACAGCTGAGATCAGGAGAGCGAACCTTTTTGTTGCCGGTCATTTCCCTCCCCGTACAGGAAGCGCTTGATCTTATTGGTGGCGGTCCTGATGAACGGTTCTTCCTGGAACTTCACCTCGCTGATGCGGGAAAAACGGTTCACATTGCGATTGACATAATCCTTGAGGTCTTTCAGGACCGAATCGATCGAATCGATATTCTTTTCATAAAAAGCCGCAGCACCTTCCTTCAGGTCATTGAACTTTTTCTCCAGCTCTTCGAGGTTCACCCGCACCAGGGCCACCAGTTTCCCTTCCTCTTCCACCACCAGCGATTCATCCACGTACCACAGGGTGTTGATGAGCGACTCGATGTCCTCGGGATAAATATTCTCTCCCCCCGGGCCGATGATCACATTCTTCAGCCGCCCTTTGATATACAAATAATTATCCTCGTCCAGCACCCCCAGGTCGCCCGTGCGGAACCAGCCGTCTTCCGAGAGCACATCGCGTGTCATCTCCGGCTCCTTGTAATACCCTTTCATAACGTTGGGGCCTCTGACCCATATCTCGCCCTCTCCCGTGGAAGGATCGGGATCGTGTATCTTCACCTCTATGCCCTCTATCGGCGGTCCTGTCGATTGCAGACGTTGGTTGGAGGGTCCGAAGCCGGCGATCAGCGGTGAGGTCTCGGTAAGACCGTAACCTACAGCATACGGAAAACGGGCCTCCAGCAGGAACTTTTCCACCGACTCGGTCAGTTTGGCTCCGCCGATACCATAGAAACGCAGTCGACCGCCAAAGGTCTTCATCAGCTTTTTTCCGGCCATGCGGTTCAGACGCTTGCGGAAGAAAGGGATACCGTACAGGCGCTTCATGAAACCGCTTTTCTCAAAAGCGGGGACGATCTGTTTCTTGTGTATCTTTTCGATGATCAGCGGCACGGTGAGCATGATCGTAGGCTGTACCTTTTTCAGGGCAGGCAGCAACACCGAAGGTGTGGGAGGTTTTTTCAGGTAGTAGATCACCGACCCCGACAGCAGGGGGATGATAAAACCGATGGTATTCTCGTAAGTATGGGACAGGGGCAGGATGGAGAGGAAGACATCCTCTTCACCGATGGGATGCACGTTCTTGCTCTTGATACCGTCAAAGATAATGTTGCGGTGGGTGAGCATAACCCCTTTGGAACGACCTGTCGTGCCGGAAGTATAAATGATCAGGGCCAGGTCTTCTTCGTCCACCTCGTATTCGTTTGCAGGCCGGTCCTCCGGATCATAGGAGGGCACCCCGCCCCGCAGGAGGCTGAACTCCTCCAGACTGACGATCACGGGAGAGACCGTATCCGGCAGGTCTTTCACTTTGGAAGAGAGATTTTTCCCGACGAACAGCATCTTCGCCCCGGAGTGCTCAAGGAACTTACGGATCTCGCCGGCATGGAAATCCGGCAGCAAGGGTATGGCCACTGCCCCCATGGAGGTGATCGCCAGGTAGGCCACCACCCAATGGGGGCTGTTACTGCCCAGGAGGGCCACATGATCCCCTTTGCCGATGCCGGCCTTTTCAAGGAAGGCCAGGACACTCTCCACCCTTTTCTCCGTCTCGCCGTAGGTAAGTTCTTTCTCCCCCACGAAAGCGAGGAAAGGATGGTCCGGGATCCGGGCCGCCTGCCACCGGAAACGGGCAGGAAGGGTCATTTTTATTGTTCCATCCATCATAAGCAGATCAGAGGAGATCCCTTTTCAGGGCGATCATTTTCAGGGCGGTGACGGCCGCCTCCTCCCCTTTGTTGCCATGCCTGCCGCCGGCCCGGGCCAGTGCCTGGTCCATATTGTCAACCGTCAGCACGCCAAAAACAAAAGGGATGTTGTATTTCATGTTCAGTTCGGTGATCCCGTGGGTGACGCTCTCACAGATATACCGGAAATGTGGCGTCTCCCCCTGTATCACACAGCCCAGGCAGATGACTGCCTCCACGCCGGAATATTCGGCCATCCACTGGGCCCCCATGGTCAGCTCAAAGCTGCCTGGCACATGCTTCAGGAGGATGTCCTTCTCCTCCACACCGTACCTTTTCAGTGTATCCACAGCTCCCCGCGCCAGGGCCTCTGTGATCTCAGCGTTCCATTCCGACACGACAATGCCCACCGTCGTTCCTTCGCCGGAAGGGACAGAGGCAGGATCATGATCGGAAAGGTTCTTTTTCTTCTCCATGGGATGAGGATCGGTCAACAGCGTTACTGTGGGTTGCTGCCCAGTTTTTTCTCCAGCTCCACCCGGGTAATATATTTCTCAATATTCTGGCCTTCCTTGCTCTTGGGATATTTGTCCTTGATCTCCTGGTAACATTCGAGGGCCTGATCCAGGTCGCCCAGGTCTTCCAGCACCTCTCCCGCCTTGATCAGGTAGATGGGCGTGATGAAATCGGTCTTCCCCTTGTGGGCTGCCTCCAGATAGTATTTGGATGCCGTCTCCTTGTCCCCCATCTGCATATAGGCATCGCCGACGGCTCCCACAGCGATCACCGAGAGCATCAGATCATCGCTTTTAAAGGATTTCAGGCGATCGATGGCATCTTCATACTGTCCCAGGTTCAGATAACTGATGCCGGCATAGTATTTTGCCAGATTGGCGGCCTTGGTCATCTTGTATTCATCGATGATATCCAGAAAACCGGGATTGTTGCCGTCGCCGTTCAGGGCCAGATTGAAAGAATCCCGTTCGAAATATTTTTCAGCCACGAACATCTGGGAAAGTGCTTCCTTCTGTTTGGGAGCAATGACCATCTTCTTGAAAAAGACAAAACCCACCACCACCAGTACAATGACAAGCGCACCGATGGTCAGCTGTTTCTGATAGTTCTCAATGAAAAGTTCGGTTTTGGTCAGCGCATCCTCAAAACTCTCCAGGCGCTTGTCCGCTTCCTGTATCTTCTTTTTCGTTGCTTTTTTCGCCATGTTCCTTTTGTTTAGATTTCCCGCAAAAGTAATGGTTTTGTTTCTTTTATGAAACGGTGTCTTCATATTTTTATACTTTTGTTTGATCAACTGAGCAATATACTCATGGAGCAACTGTATATCAGCAAGTTATCTCT